>CAYSKY010000616.1:1402-2627 GCA_964431425.1 uncultured Burkholderiales bacterium | reverse complement strand
GGTTAGAACACAATATGGCCAACAAACGCGACTTCTACGAAATTCTGGGCGTCAATCGCGATGCCAGCGAAGAGGACATCAAGAAGTCCTATCGCAAGCTCGCGATGAAATTCCATCCGGATCGCAATCCGGACAGCAAGGACGCGGAAGAGAAATTCAAGGAAGCCAAGGAAGCCTACGAAGTGCTTTCGGATGCCGACAAGCGCCGTGCGTACGACGCCTATGGACACGCCGGTGTAAACCCGCAGATGGGGGGCGGCGGCCCGGGTGGTGAAGGCTTTGGCGGATTCTCGGAAGCGTTTGGCGACATCTTTGGCGAAATCTTCGGCGGTGGACGGCGCGGCGGCGGCCAACAGGTCTATCGCGGCGCAGACCTGCGCTACAACATGGAAATCACGCTGGAGCAGGCGGCGCGCGGTACCGAAACCAAGATCCGCATCCCCAGCCTGGACGAATGCGATACCTGCCACGGCAGCGGCGCCAAACCCGGCACCAAGGCCAAGACCTGCCAGACATGCAATGGCCAGGGCCAGGTGCGCCTGCAGCAGGGCTTTTTCTCCATCCAGCAAACCTGCCCCACCTGCCATGGCACAGGCAAGGTCATTCCCGAACCCTGCCCCGCCTGCCACGGCGCCGGGCGCACCAAGTCGCACAAGACGCTCTCGGTGAAGATTCCAGCCGGGGTGGATGATGGTGACCGCATCCGTCTTTCCGGCGAAGGCGAGGCCGGGGTCAATGGCGGCCCCGCAGGCGACCTCTATGTGGTCGTGCAACTCAAGGCGCACAGCGTGTTCCAGCGCGAAGGCGCCGACCTGCATTGCGAAATGCCGATTACCTTCACCGTTGCAGCACTCGGCGGTGAAATCAGCATCCCCACGCTCGACGGCGAAGCCAAGATCAAGATTCCGCCCGAGACCCAAAGCGGCCAGGTGTTCCGCCTGCGCGGCAAGGGCATCCGGCCGGTGCGCCAGACCTCGGCCGGCGACCTTATGTGTCACGTGGTGGTGGAAACGCCGGTACGCCTCACGGACCGCCAGAAAGAACTCTTGCGTGAGTTGGAAGAGATCAACAAGAAAGACGGCGACAAGCACAATCCGCGGGCGAAGAGCTTCATGGACAAGGTGAAAGACTTCTTCGCCGGCTAACCTCGTATTGGCCGGCGCTCCTTTCGCCCGGCGCGCGCTTCGGGTCGCATCCCGCTTCGCGGGCCCCTGCTCCGCCGTCC
>CAYSKY010000616.1:0-1302 GCA_964431425.1 uncultured Burkholderiales bacterium | reverse complement strand
ACGCGCTGGGCTTCTAGCTTCATGGACAAGGTGAAGGACTTTTTCGCCGGCTAACGGCGAATCGACCGGCACACCTTTCGCCCGGCGCGCGCTTCGGGTCGCATCCCGCTTCGCGGGGGCTCGCACAGAGGGACGCCCGTCCTCGCGGCAATGAAGCGCGCAGGCGCTTCTTTGAAACCCCGCTCAGACTCCTGCTCCGCCGTCCGCCACGCGCTGGGCTTCGAGTCTCATGGACAAAGTGAAGGACTTTTTCGCCGGCTAACGGCGAATCGACACGCGCGACTTTCTCCCGGATGGCATCAACTTCGATTCGCTTCGCAAGGATGCAGCCCCGGATTTACCGGATCGTCCGGGTTGTCGGGAAATCTGCCACCCGGACACCCGCCGTGGCGCCGGCGCCGTTATGTCCGCCCGGCCGCAACGCCCCCCCCAGGAGATAGGCCACAATCGGCCTGAGTCAAGGAAATCCGCCAGCACACGCGGCAGACTGCATGGGACAGTGCTGTACCGCAGACATCTGCGCCAAAGGCCTTGATTCCAGTGTGGGATTGTCGTTAACTAGGCGGCGGACCGGCACCAACAAGAAAATTGCTCCAGGAGAAGACCATGAAGGCAAAAAATTTGCAGCGCAATTGCGCGGCATGGCTGGCCGCGCTGGTGCTGCCGTGGGCGGGCTCAGCAACGGCCCAGGGCGTCTCTGGCGACACGATTTTGATCGGGCAATCTGCGGCGCTGACCGGCCCCGCCCAGGAACTGGGCAAGGAGATGAAATCCGGTGCAGAAGCCTACTTCGATGCGGTCAACAAGGCCGGTGGCGTCAACGGCCGAAAGATCAAACTGGTCACTCTCGACGACGGCTATGAGCCCGAACGGGCGGCCGCCAACACCCGCGCACTGTTCAATGAAAACAAGGTCTTGGCCCTCTTTGTGTTCGTAGGCACGCCCACCGCCAACGCCGCTCTGCCGATCTTCAGCGAAGCCAAGGTGCCGTTTATCGGTGCCTTTACCGGCGCGCAAAGCCTGCGTGAACCGCATAACCGCTACATCTTCAACGTCCGGGCCAGCTATTTTGACGAGACCGAGGCCATCGTCGGCCACCTCGTTCAGCAGGGAATCAAGAACATCGCCGTCTTCTATCAGAACGACGCCTATGGCAAGGCGGGACTGGCCGGCGTCGAACGCGCTCTGAAAAAGCGCAGCCTCGAAATTGCCGTCACCGCCACCGTGGAGCGCAACACCGTAGATGTGGCCAAGGCGGTGGAGGCACTGTCCAAGTCCAAGACTGGCGCCATCATCATGATC
>CAYSKY010000615.1:0-2629 GCA_964431425.1 uncultured Burkholderiales bacterium | reverse complement strand
GTAGAAACCCGCTGTCCGGCCGTCCTGGAACATATTTCCCGAGTGAAAGAATCGGGTTTTCGGCAGGGGCAAACGCTCCAGGCAGCACGCGTCGTAAATATATCTTATGTCTTTTATAAGACTTATTGACGCGGCGCAACATTGAGTGTAATTTCCCCTGATATCACTGCCCTGAAGTTGCGCGGCGCCAGCGGCGGGGACGGACGGATCAAACGGAGACATGACATGACACAGGCCGAGGCCACCCAAATTTCCCCCGCCAAGGTTGCCGAAGGAGCGTCCCCGGCGTCGGCAGACATCCTGGGCGACTACTGGCCCGGCATCCAGATCTATTACCCGCCGGTGAAATACGCCCCGGCACTGGGGCTGTACGAAGACCTGGAGCAGGCGGCGCAGCGCTTCAAGAAGCACGCCTGGGGCACACCGTCCCACACCCTGATCTTTGACCTGGAAGACGGCTGCCGCCAGAAGGAAATGTCACGCGAACTGCTGCGACGCGAACTGCCCGGCATGAAAAAGCGCAAGGAAGTGCAGATCGCGGTGCGGATCAACCCGTTTCGAACGGAAGAATACGAAAAAGACCTGCAGATGGTCCGCGACCTGTCGGACCACATCGACGTGGTGATGCTGGCCAAGGCCGGTGAAGCCTACGGCGCACCGGAAATTCGCGACCTGTCCGCATTGCTGGTGGGCCTGAATCACCGCATCACGATCCAGCCCATCATCGAGCATCCGAAGTCGCTCAAGATCGCGCCCGACCTGATGCAATACGCCACGGTCAAGCATGTGGTGTTCGGCATCCACGACTTCTCCAAAGCCATGGGTATCCAGATCACCCCGCGCCGCTGGACCGAGGAACTGGCTTATTTCATGAATCAGGTGTTGTTCGAAGCCCGTATCGCCGGCAAGGGCGTCATCGGCGGCGTGGAAACACTGATCGGCCAGTCAACGATGCCGGAAAACTTTGTAGAACCCGACGATGTGCGCCGATGGCTGGACCTGCACGGCGATGAGGAAAGTCGCGTGGTGTACCAGCATGCCTGCGAAGAAGCTGCCATGGGCATGACCGGCAAGCAGGTGATCCATCCGTTTCACATCCATCCCTGCAAGGTGGCCTATACGCCCTCACCCACCGACATCCGCACCAAGATCGCCATCCTCAAGGCGGCCATCGAGGCCGACGCGCTGTTAGGTGGCGCCATCAAGTTCAACGGCGAAATGCTCGACCCGCCGATGTTCGGCAAGGCATTGCAGACGCTGCTGCGCGCCCATGCCCTGCACGCGCTGTCGGACGCGGATACGGCATTCGCCATCGAAGTGCTGCGCAAACTGCCGGCGCAGGTGGTGCGTGAGAACTGGCCGTACGGCGTCATTCTCTAGAGGCAATTTCGCAGATCGCCATTTGGCGCGCCTTTTCAGGCATTTTCGGCCTGCAAGCCGCGCCAGTGCTTGAGTTTCGCTTCTCGCAAGGATTAACCAGATGAACGCAAAAGCCAGCTTTCCCCCTTTCCCGGCTTGGACCTGGCAGGTCCCGCAGTTTTTCAACATCGGCGTCGCCTGCACCGATGCGCACGTCGGCACCGATATCGAGTCTCGGATCGCCATGATCGTGGAAGACGATGCCCTGGGCACCGTCACCGCAACTTACGCGCAGCTGGCAACCCGCACCAGCCAGTTCGCGCAGTTGCTGCGCAAACATGGCCTGGTGCCCGGCGACCGCGTGCTGATCCGCCTGCCCAATTGCCTCGACTATCCGACCGCGTTCCTCGGCGCCATGAAAGCCGGCTGCATCGCCGTGCCTACCTCGACACTACTGACCGCAGACGAAGTGCTGTATCTGGCCAAGGACTCCGGGGCAAAGGCGTTGGTCATGGACCATCCCGCCTGGGAGCAGATCGCACCGCGCATCAGCGAAGCCCCGGAAGCGGCACTCGCCCTGCTGTCAGGCAAAGGCCGCCATCTCGAAGGCACGGCCGTTCCTTCCATCGATCTCGGCCCGGCACTCGACGCCATTACCGTCTGGTCAGCCCCGCACGCCACGCACGCCGGCGACCCAGCCTATCTGGTCTACACCTCGGGAACCACCGGCTATCCAAAGGGTGTGTTGCACGCCCACCGCGCACTCATCGGCCGTGAACCGGCCTCGGAGTACTGGTTCAATTTTGATCCGAGCGGTGAAGACCGCATCCTGCATTCCGGCAAGTTCAACTGGACCTACGTGCTGGGTTCGGGGCTGATGGACCCGCTGTATCGCGGCAAGACCGTCATCGTTCACGAAGGCAAGAATGACGCGCACCTGTGGACGCGTCTCATTGCCAAGCATTCCGCAACCATTTTCATCGGCGTCCCCACGATCTACCGTCAGATCGTGCAAAAAACGACGGACACCAAGACCCAGGTACCGTCGCTCCGATTTTGCATGAGCGCCGGCGAGCACCTCTCCGATGACATGCTGGCCGCATGGCGAGAGCGCTTCGGCATGGATATTTTTGAAGCCGTCGGGATGAGCGAGTTTTCTTACTACCTCTCGCAAAGCATCCACCGGCCGATCCGCGCCGGCTCCGCTGGCTTTCCACAGCCAGGACATGACATCAAGTTGCTGGACCCCGAAACGCTGCAGGAAGTCGCG
>CAYSKY010000614.1:0-2630 GCA_964431425.1 uncultured Burkholderiales bacterium | reverse complement strand
GCGCGGACCACCGCGCCCATACTGGCGGCGGTACCGATCGCAGCCAACCCGGCAACGCCGGCACCGGCGATGAATACCTTGGCCGGCGGAACCTTGCCCGCCGCCGTGATCTGGCCGCTGAAAAAGCGGCCGAACGCGTTGGCGGCTTCGACCACCGCACGGTATCCGCTGACGCCCGCCATCGAGGTGAGCGCGTCCATCTTCTGTGCGCGGGAAAGCGTGCGCGGCAATGAGTCTATGGCCAGCGCGGTGACTTTCCGTTCCGACAGGGCCTTCATCAGGTCCGGGTTCTGCGCCGGCCAGATGAAACCGATCAGCGTGCTGCCTTCCTTCATCAGGCCGACTTCACCCAGTGTGATGGGACGGACCTTGAACACGATGTCGGAACCGGCCCACAGCGCGGCAGCGGAATCGACGATGCCGGCACCGGCCTTTCGATAGTCATCATCGCTGACGTTGGCAGCCTCGCCGGCACCGGCTTCGACCTGCACCGTGAACCCGAGCTTGATCAGCTTTTCGACCGCTTCCGGAACGGTGGCGACACGCCGCTCGCCGGGAAAAATCTCCTTCGGTACCCCAATCATTTGTGGCATTTCATGGCTCCCTTGTTGTGCTGTTTCGACATGCTGAATGTGACAACTTCCCTGTTTCCGACGGCCGTTGCGGCCAAAGACAGTCTGTAGCCCCGTTATTCGAGTTTTTGCGGTTCATGTCGGCGGAAATTCGCGCCGGCCACGTCACATATGGGCCCCATCATACTTCAAAGCGGCAGCGGCCTTGTTGACGCAAATACGGGTAGGTTCACATCGCCGCGCACCAGTCCCAGGACTTTGAAAAACTCGCCCATCTCCGCCGGGGAGATGAGCCGCTGCAGTTGATTGGTCAGCGGCAGGTAGTTGATGACGTCCGACGCGTCCACCTTGGCCAACAGGTCGGTCAGGCCGCCGGCGAGCAGGAATTGCGCCTGCGTGGTGTAGCCAGCCACGGTCAACCCGGCGGCAATGCCGGCTTCCGCCACCGCCGTGAAATCCACGTGCGCAGTGATGTCGGTCAGCCCGGGATACAGAAACGGGTCGGGGTGGGCGAAGTGACGGTAGTGGCACATCAGCGTGCCGGTCGAACGGCTCGGGTGGTAGTACTCGCTACCGCGATAACCGTAATCAATAAACAGGATGGCGCCTGACTGCAGGCTGCTTGCCAGGCTGTGCACCAGGCCAAGGCTGGCCGGCGACACTTCCGTGAAATAGCCTTCCGGCGGGTCGCCGGCGAGGTACGCCGACTGGATACGCGCCACCGGTGCGGCCAGTTCCGCCGGTAACGCGGGGACGTACTGCCATTCGAACCGGTTTTCCTTGATGGTGACACCGCGCTCGAACACCCAGCCGGCGGCAAAGCGCACCAGATGCACCGGCACCACATCAAGGACTTCATTGGCCACCACGCAGCCGTTGAAGGCTTCGGGAATCGCATCAAGCCAATGCAGGCGACCGGCGATATGCGCCGGCAGAGTGGCCAGGAATTCCTGCTGACGTTGGCGCAGATCGGCGCTCACTTCAAGCAGCAGGTAGCGCTCGGGAAGCCGACCCGCCGCATCCAGGGCAAGCAGCATGTCCCGCGCAAGCTTGCCCGAGCCGGGACCGAGTTCCAGCACATCGCCGCCGGTTTGCTGCAGCACGGCGCCAACCGTGCGGGCCAAAGTCTGTCCGAACAGCGCGGAAATCTCAGGCGCAGTGACAAAATCGCCGTCGGCGCCAAACTTGCGCGCCCCGGCGGCGTAATAACCGAGGCCGGGGGTATAAAGCGCCAATTCCATGAAACGCGCAAACGACATCCAGCCGCCTGCATCGGCTATCGATTGGCGCAGCATGGCGGCACAGGCCTCGGTGTGTACCAGTGCGTCGCCCGCCGGGACCGGCAGGCTGGGGGAGCGTGAAGAGACGGGGGTTCTCAAGATCGGGGAGGCCAAGGACGGTCAGCTAGAATGATTGCAGGCCGACATGACCCTTGCTGACTGCCAATTGCAGGGAGAGAGTTTACCCGTCCGCAACACGCCACGACCAACCCGACAGACAGGTCGAATCCAAACATGACGCCATCAAACAGCAAGTCCATCCTCATTACCGGCGCAGCCAGGCGCGTAGGCGCTGCGATCGCGCGCCGCCTGCATGGCGCCGGCTGCAACGTGGTGATCCACTGCAACCGCTCCCGCGCCGAGGCCGATGCGCTGGCCCGGGAACTCAACGGCGTCCGGCCCAAGTCTGCGAGCGTGGTGCAGGGCGATCTCCTGGCCTACAACGCACTCAAGGGCCTGATTGATCACGCCGCATCCGAATTCGGGCGGCTGGACGGCTTGGTCAACAATGCCTCGACGTTTTACCCCACACCGATTGGCCGTATCGACGAAGACAACTGGATCGACCTGATTGATTCCAACCTCAAGGCCCCCCTGTTTCTGTCGCAAGCCGCGGCGCCGTATCTGAAAAAGACTCAGGGCGGGATCGTCAATATTGTGGACATTCACGCTGAGCGGCCACTGAAAGACTTTGTGGTCTACACCATTGCCAAGGCAGGCCTCGCCGGGTTAACCCGTTCCCTGGCCATCGAGCTCGCGCCGGAGGTGCGCGTCAACG
>CAYSKY010000613.1:0-2633 GCA_964431425.1 uncultured Burkholderiales bacterium | reverse complement strand
GTCTGATACTTCGATCGTTTTCCGGCTGATCGACACGCCGCCTTCAACCGGCCTGCCAAAGCGGCCGGCAAAGCGCGCAACAGGCGGGAAGCAGGCGGCTGGTGTGACGCCGGCGGCCGACGCCAAAAGAATCACCATACCGGTCACTGCAATAGAACGTGCCCGGCTGATACCGGATCTGTAACGGAACGTAGATAGAAACAAGGCGGAGCTAAAGCATATGAGTCGTGAAATTTTGCTGTTGGTGGATGCGCTGGCGCGCGAAAAGAACGTGCCCCGCGAAACCATCTTTATCGCGCTGGAGCTTGCGCTGGCATCGGCGACCAAGAAGCGCTTCACCGACAAGTTTCTCCAGGAAGAAGCGGACGTTCGCGTTGAGATCGACCGCCAGACCGGCGAGTACACCGCCTGGCGGCAGTGGGTGGTGGTACCGGACGAAGAGCATGAAGAACCGGCCCGCCAGATTGCCATTACCGACGCACCTGAGCGGGGAGAAAATCTCCAACTGGGCGACATCATTGAAGAGCCGCTCGAGCCGGTAGATTTCGGCCGCATCGGCGCGCAAACCGCGAAACAGGTCATCCTGCAGAAGATTCGTGATGCCGAGCGCGAGCAGATTCTCAATGACTTCCTCGCGCGCGACGAGAAGCTGGTTACAGGCACCATCAAGCGCATCGAGCGCGGCGACATCATTGTCGAGTCGGGTCGCATCGAGGGCAAAATTCGCCGCGATCAGGCCATCCCCAAGGAGAACCTGCGCGTCGGCGATCGCGTCCGCGCCTATCTGCTCACCGTGGACCGCACGCAGAAAGGCCCGCAGATCATGCTGTCCCGGGTCGCACCTGAGTTCATCAAAGTGCTTTTCGAACTGGAAGTGCCTGAAATCGAAGAAGGCCTGCTGGAAATCAAGGCGGCTGCACGCGATCCCGGCCTGCGCGCCAAGATTGCCGTCAAGTCCAACGACCCACGGATTGATCCGATCGGCACCTGCGTCGGCATGCGCGGTTCGCGCGTACAGGCCGTGACCGGCGAACTCGCCGGCGAACGCGTCGACATCATCCTCTACGCGGAAGACGCAGCGCAATTTGTCATCAACGCGCTGGCACCGGCCGAAGTTTCCTCCATCATCGTTGATGAAGAGCGCCACAGCATGGATGTGGTCGTAGATGAAGAGCAACTCGCCCAGGCTATCGGCCGCCTCGGTCAGAATGTGCGCCTTGCTTCGGAGCTCACCGGCTGGCAGCTCAATATCATGACCGAAGCTGCTGCGAACGAAAAACGCGACAGCGAGCACGGCACCATTAAGGCCCTGTTCGTTGAAAAGCTGGACGTCGACGAAGAAGTCGCCCAGATCCTGATTGACGAAGGCTTCAGTAATCTTGAGGAAGTGGCGTACGTGCCGATCAATGAAATGCTGGAGATTGAGGCATTTGATGAGGACACGGTGAATGAACTCCGTCGCCGCGCCCGTGACTCGCTGGTGACCGACGAAATCCGCGCTGAAGAAACCATCGAGACCGCAGCCGAAGATCTGCTCAACATGGAGGGTATGGACCCGGAAACCGCCCACAACCTGGCCTCCAAAGGTGTGCGCACCATGGATGAGCTTGCAGATCTGGCGATTGACGAACTGGTGGAAATGACCGGCATGGAAGCTGATCGCGCCAAGCAGTTGATCATGACCGCGCGCGCGCCCTGGTTTGCGGAGCAGACCGCGTAATCGTGGGGCCGCTTGCGGCAAACCAGCTTAGATCAGGCCCGCTTTACAGATGATGTTACAAACGTTTCGCCCAATAGGAATCGAAT
Source organism: uncultured Burkholderiales bacterium (assembly GCA_964431425.1). Lineage (GTDB taxonomy): Bacteria > Pseudomonadota > Gammaproteobacteria > Burkholderiales > Usitatibacteraceae > UKL13-2. Next base: position 827 of record CAYSKY010000613.1, on the reverse strand, counting down.
GGCCCAGACCAATGTTGCTCAATTCGCCAAGGAACTGAAGCTCACCGAAGAGGTGCTGCTCGAACAGTTGAAGGCGGCGGGCGTGAACAAGCAATCCGCTGAGGACAAACTCGCGGAGGAGGACAAGTCACGCCTTCTGGCCTACCTGCAGGAAGCTCACGGCCACAAGGAAGAGAAGAAGAAGATCACGTTGACGCGCAAGCAGACAACGGAAATCAAGAAATCGGATTCCACCGGCAAGGCCCGCACGATTCAAGTTGAAGTCCGTAAGAAGCGCACGTTTGTCAAAGTCGACAAAGCAACGGAAGCGGTCGAAGCCGAAAAACCCGTTGAGCCCGCACAACCGATTCTGAATGATGAGGAATTGGCGAAGCGCCGCGCGGAAGAGGAGCGGCAGGCAGCCCTGCTCGCCAAGCAAGCTGAAGAAAAGGCCAAGGCTCCGCCCAAGCGCCGCACCAAGAAAGAAGAAGAGGCCGCCGCTGCGGAACTCGCAGCAGCCGCCGCTGCCGAGGCAGAGCAGAAAGCCGCCGAAGCCAAGGCAGCTGCGGTCGTCACCGCGACGGCCTCAGCGCCGGTCGCCGCGGCGCCGGCAACACCTGCCACGACAGGCGAACCGCGCCCTCGCATCGGTGAACGCGTGGTATTGAAGAAGGATCCCCCGCCCAGTGAAGGTACCCTTCATCGCCCTGTGATCAAGCCGGGCGAAAAAGATGCGAAGGCGGACAAGAAGCCCGCCAAGAAACCGGCAAAGCCGGCAACCACCGGCTCCTGGGCCGACGAAATGGCCAAGCGGCTTGTCGAAATGCTCGCCGCAGAGGGGTACGCAG
>CAYSKY010000612.1:0-2637 GCA_964431425.1 uncultured Burkholderiales bacterium | reverse complement strand
GCCGTCGGCATCGGTGTATCGGCTGACGTGGCGCACCACATGGCGGTCAACGCCGCGACCGTCGCGAACCACGGCTTCGGAGACCGCAATACGTCCGGTGGCCATGACCTCACGGTCTTCCTCTTCCGCCCGGCTCGCTCCCTCTTCGCCGAGAAAATCCAGCGGCCGCTTGCCGATCCAGTCCTCGCGCTTCTGGGCAAAAAACTCCTCCCACGCCCGATTGAAACCGAGATAGCCGCCCTCCCCTTTGCGGTAGAAAACCGGTGAAGGCACCATTTCCAGCAATTGCTGGTTAAATCGCAGCTGCTGGTCCAGCGCGCGGGAAGTGCGCTTGAGGTCGCTCACATCCGAGCAGGTCAGTAACACGCCGACAATTTCCTGCATACGCCCCCGCAGCGGCGCCGCCGACACGCTGACCTCTGCGGCCGCCCCCTCACTGGATGCGCGGGATAATTCGCGCTGATAAATCGTTTCGCCTGCCATCACCTCTCTCAACAGGGCGGCGACCTGGGCGGCATTCTGCCAGCCGAGTGTGTGTATGCTCTTGCCGATCGCGGCATCCTTGGAAAGGCCGAACATTCGCTCGGCGGCGGGATTCCAAATCGTCACCAACCCGGCGGGCGTCACCGAATAGATTGCCAGTGGCGACGTTTCGACCACCGCACGCAGGGACTCGTTCAGGGCCTGCAACGCCTCTTGGGCGGCACGGTACTCGGAAATATCCTCGATCGACCCGAGCGCATATACCGGTCTGCCGTGGGGCCCGCGCACCACGACCCCAGACCGCTGCGCCCAGATGACGGTCCCGTCTTTGCGCACATAGCGCTTTTCCTTGGTGATCGGCGATTCCACACCGCGATCAACCGTATCGCGGATCAATGCCTCGTCCGCATCGCGGTCTTCGACAAACGTCACATCAACGAAGCGCTTGCCGATGAGTTCGTCCCGCGAGTACCCGAGCATTTCGCAGAAGCGGCGGTTGACCAGCGTAAAACGCCCTTCCGTGTTCACCTGGGTCAGCCCGACACCGACGAGATCAAAAGCCTCGCGAAACTTTCTTTCGCTGTCCGACAATTGCGATTCCCGCCGACGCACCGCTTCGGCCAGCGACGCCATGGCATGGCGCAACTGTTGCAATTCGACGAATGCACGCGGTTGGCCGCCGTGCGGGAAATCCCGGAAGTCCTGGCGCCCCAGCTCGGCAGTCAGTTCGCGAATCGGGTCACCGATGTGCCGGGCGACCAGGGCGCCAATGAGCGCCGCCAGCACCACCGCGCCGAAACCCCACCAAAGCAATTGGCCGCGCAACTTCGAGGCAAGATCGGCCGGAATACCCGCGTCATTGAACAATCGCAGCGCGATGATCCCTACCATGACCGCGACTGCGAGAGTGACCAGCGCGAAGCCTGCGACGATACGCGTCTGGATACTGGCGGTTGCCGTCACCGCGTCAGGGTCCGCGCCCGCATCGGTTTTTTCGTTCGCCTCGCTCACCACGGTGTGCAATACGCCCCCATATTGGTCCACCGCTTTTTTGCGGCTACCTCATTGCCAGACCGCATGAAGCGCGCTGCGGACTACCCGGCTGTTTTGCCAGCCCGTATGTGCAGACACAACGTACCGTCCTACGAATCCTGCTCGATGGATCGGTTGTCATGCATGAGCCGGACATCGCCGTCCTGCAATACGACCGGCACTGCCGACAGGCTGGCGCCGCGGCATGGACCGTCCACACAAAGTCCGGTATCCGGTTGGAACAGCGCGCCATGCGTTGCGCAAATCAAGTATAAGCCAGAATCATCGAACACCTCCCCCGGTTGCCAGTCGAGGGACGTACCGCGATGAGGGCATACATTGACCCAGGCGTGCACGTTGCCCGCATACGAAATTGCGAACGCGGGCAGCGTTCGGTCACCGCGCCGGATGCTGAAACGTGCCGCCGGCCCGCCATCCGCCAATTCGTGTCGCTGGCAGACAAACTTGATTGACTTCAGGCGTGAATCTTCATCCATGCCGCCAACTCCCCGATTGAATCAACCAGCGCCAATGAAGAATGCCGCGCCAGCGCGGCACGCGGATGCGCACCGTGGGTGATCGCCAAAGACGCAACTCCCGCGTTGCCTGCCAGTTCAAGATCGTGCGTGGTATCGCCAATCATCAAAGTGCGCGTCGGCGGTACTACCGCAAACTCCATCAATTTCAGCAGCATTTCCGGATGCGGCTTTGGAAACCCCTCATCCGCGCAACGGGTAAAGTTAAATAGTGGCTTGAGCCCGGTGTAACCAAAAGCACGCTCCAGCCCCACGCGCGGCTTGCCGGTTGCCACCGCCAGGAAGCGCTCCGGGGCCTGCAGTTCTGCAAGCAGTTCACGGACACCGGGATAAAGGGGGGCCTCGTGGTCACGAGGTACATATAGTTGGCGGTAGATTCGCGCAAACTCCACCTGCGCCGCGGCATCAAGACCGGGAAACAGGGTACGCGTCGAATCGAGTATTCCCAGACCAATGATCGATTTTGCGGTTTCGGTGTCGGGCACAGGCAGCCCCATGTTCGCCGCGGCCTCCTGGATGCACTCCGAGATCAGCGTCGTGGAGTCCATCAGTGTCCCGTCCCAGTCGAACACAATGAGGTCGAACC
>CAYSKY010000611.1:0-2648 GCA_964431425.1 uncultured Burkholderiales bacterium | reverse complement strand
CGAGGTCGAACTGGATCAGGTTGTTGATGCGGTTTTCGAAATACGCGAGCTGGACGCGTTGCGACTGCCCGCGCCAACGCAGGCCGGCTTCGGCCTGATCGCTGGTCTCCGGCTTGAGCAGCGGATTGCTGAAGCCCGGGTAGTAGAGATCGTTGAAGCTGGGTGCGCGAAAGGCGCGACCGCCGCGCAGATAAGTCGAGGCCCCGCCGCCCAGCGTGTAACCATAGGCCACCGAGCCGGTGTTGCGCCGGCCGAACTGGTCCTCCTCGTCGCGTCGCACATTGAATTCAAACTGGCCGCGGTCGATGCGTTCCAGGTAGCCTGCGAATATCGAGGTGGTCTCGCGTGTCTTTGCCGTGTAAGCGGTACTCGAATCGAGTTTCTCGCTGCGCCATTCAATGCCCGCGTTCATGCTGCCAGCCCAGGTCTTGAATTCGTTGAACCAGCTCGCCTGGCCCTGCTTGGTCTTGAAATTGCCCGGGAAGCTCGAGGCGATCACGCTTTCGTCTCGGGTCCGGCCGATCACCAAACGTGATTTCCAGTTGACGGCAAACTTGTTTTCGGAAATCAGCTGCGCACCCGACAGCGTTTGGGTGTTGCGGGCACCCGGACTGTCGCCGGCATCAAAGTCCGCGCGCCCTTTGGATTGCCAGACATTGAGACTGATGGTCTCGCCCTGCCAGAGGGTGTGCTGAAGCTTGAGGAGCGCATGGGTGTTGCGATAGGGGTCGCGATCACCGTTGAAGGTGAATGTGCCGGCCGCCGGGGTGGTGGCCGAGCGTGCCTTGACGTCGCGGTAGCCGGCGTCGAAGGTCAGCGAGGTTTTGCCTTCCGTGGCGCTGAATCCCACATTGGCGGCGGTCGCCGACTCGCTGCCGGCGCCAACGGAGGCGGTCAGGCGCGGCCGGTTCGCGGCCCGGGTGAATATCTGTACCACGCCGCCGATGGCATCGGAGCCATACAAACCCGATAGCGGCCCTTTCACCACCTCGATGCGCTCAATGAGTTCCAGCGGGATGTGTTCGAACGCGGTGGCCCCGGCGGTGGACGAACCGACACGCATGCCGTCGATTAGTACCAGCGTGTGGGAACTGTTGGCGCCGCGCATGAATACGCCGGAGGGCTGTCCGGCCGTTCCCGTGGCGCGAATTTCCACACCCGCCTTGCGTTGCAGCAGTTCCGCCACGGTGGCCGGTCCGGCGGCATCGATCTCGTCGCGGTTGATCACGGTGGCCAGCGACAGGGTGTTCTCCAGAGGTTGTTCGGTACGTGTGGCAGTCACCAGCAGCTGGTCGAGGCGGCTGACGGCGGGCTGCGGACTGGCGGATGCCAGGGACTCGGCACCGCTGCCCGTGGCATAGGCGACCGATAGCAGCAGCGACAGCGATGACAGCTGCGAAAGCTTGGGTTTTTTCATGGAAATTTCTCGTGTGAGGGCCAGCGTCCCCGCAGGCCTTGTTGCTCGTGATGAGCGCTTCATGTACCGGCCGCAATCGTGCGGCCGTACACACCGGTGTGAAGGCCGGTATCCGGACTGATGGCGTGCACACCAACTAATTCAGTGTGCGCTGTGAAGGCCTTCCCAGGCGGAACTCGCCCAGTGGCCACGACATCACAGCTCTACCAATCACCGTTGCGGGGGCAGTGCCCGAACTACACGGGCTTCCCGTTTAACCTGTCCGGCCTTGCGGCCGGTTGCAGGCACCATTCACGCGGCCATTCTACGGGAAGACCCTCCTGCAAGGCCCCGGTGACTTTTGCGGTGGATCAAAAAGACGGCAGTTCGCAAACGCACGTGCTGCGCGTTTTCACCAATACCCCACCGCCGTCAAGCGAGCCAGCGAAGTGGGTATGAAATAATCGGCAGCTTGTTCAAACGACTTTTCGGAGCTGCAATGCGCGCATCCCCCCTGGCCCGCGGGCTGATGATTTTCCTGTTCGCTCTGGCGTTGCCCGCGATGGCGGCAGAGCCTGCCAAAGAGGGCGGTAAAGAACCCGAGAAGAAGAAATGGGACGTCAACAATCCGCCCGGTGAAAAGAGCGTTGCCAACCTCGACACTCGCACCGGCACCTGGATGAGCGTGGATGTCAGCCCCGACGGCAAGCGGGTGGTGTTCGACCTGCTCGGTGATCTCTACGTGATGCCCATTGAAGGCGGTGAGGCGAAGGCCCTGACCCACTCGATGGCCTGGGAGATGCAGGCGCGTTTCTCGCCGGACGGCAAGCGCCTCGCCTACATGTCGGACGGCGGCGGGGGCGACAACATCTGGGTGGCGGATCTCGACGACACCGGCAACCTTGCCAACGCGCGCGAAGTCACCAAAGAACCATTCCGCACCATGAACAATCCGGTGTGGCACCCGAACGGCCAGTACATCGCCGCGCGCAAGCACTACACGGGCACGCGCTCGCTGGGCTCGGGTGAAATCTGGCTGTTCCATGTGGCCGGCAGCCCTGAGGGCGGTGGTGTGCAGCTCAACGAAAAACCGAACTGGCAGAAAGATCTGGGCGAACCGGCATTCTCGCCGGATGGTCGCTACGTGTACTACTCGCAGGACACCACACCTGGCACCAGCTTCGAATACAACAAGAACTCCAACGGCCAGATCTACCAGATCTTCCGCCGTGACCTGGTTGAGGGCAAGACG
>CAYSKY010000610.1:0-2649 GCA_964431425.1 uncultured Burkholderiales bacterium | reverse complement strand
ATGAAGCGCAGGATCTCGTAGGGCGTGGCCGCCATCAGCCGCGACGAGCGAATGCCCGCATCGCGTGCCTCGACGATCTGGCTGGCGGCCCAGATCAGGATGTCGGCATCCCAGATGGTCGCCAGGCCATGCTCGGCCGTGCCTTCGACCCGCACCGTCACGCTGCTGGTGCGAAAGTCGATCGGCGCCGTGCGTTTGCTCTTGGCCAGCGAAAAGAACGGGTAGGCCATCAGGTCCTGCGCGTCGCGCGCCGGCAGTTCGCCCGAGAAAGCATGGAACAGTTCGAGCTGCTCGCGCTGCGGGTCGCGCCCGATGGTCATCGATGATGGTGCCCATCGCCGATCAGCGCGAGCCGGGACGGCGCGCGGCGTGTTGTTCGGTGTACTGCGGATCGGATGTCATCTCGAAGCTGCGTGCGTCGGCCCACGCTTCGAGGTCGGCGACGGCGTACATCACGCGCCGGCCGAATTTGCGAAAGCGCGGCCCGCCGCCGATGACACGCTGTTTTTCCAGCGTGCGCGGCGACAGCCGCAGGAAATCGGCGGCTTCGTTGTTAGTCAGGTAGCGCGCAGACTGCGTGGTCTGGGTAGGCTGCTGGGTGGCTGCGGGTACGGGATGCTGCCGTAACGGTGCGGGTCTCATGGCATGGGCCTCCATCGGTCAAGATCGCCGACGAAGCAATCGCCGCCGGATGGAAGCAGTCTCGGGAAAGTCAGGCGTGTTGCGCAGGGACGTTTTGCGCGCTCGTGCTAACGTCCCTGTGCTGCGCTGCCGGGTTGCAGTAGGCGGCGGTATTCGCCTCCCATGAGCGTTTGTCCGCGCCGGATGAGGCGGCGAACCTGGGCGCGCAGATCGCTGTCCTCGTACCAGCGCTCGGCGACCGTGGTGATGCCGAACAAAACTTCGGCCACGCCGCGCTGAGAGGCACCTGCCAGTGTGCCGTCGAGAGCCTGCAAGGTGCGCATGTGGAGCATAGCCGCGCGGCTTGGCCTGTTCGTTGTTATCGCGGCGCGGCGTGCGTTGGCGGCGTCGAGCACCGCCAGCTCGGCTTCGATTGCGCGCCAACGCTCGCGGAGCTGACAACCGGCGCGGACGGCATAGGCGTAAGCCATGCCGTCTTCCAGTGCGGGCGATATTGCCATGCGCAGCATGTGGTCGATGAGCTGGGTGGTCAGCACCAGGCGTTTGCCGTCGTGCGTCAGGTGCTTGCGGCCGGGGAAGCGCCAGAGCTGGAACAGCAGCGCATCATCAGTGGGATCGTCATCCGGATAGACCTGGACTACCGAAGATGGATCAGGGAACCAGTCGGGGTGCGCGTCGCGTGCATCGCGCGTGGGGTCTTCCAGCAGGCGCAAGCCCCAGCGTTGTGCTTCGTGTTGCGGACGGTGCCGGTGGTGTTGCCAGGCGAGCCTGTATTCCGGGTTGCGCCGCAGGTATTCCCAAGCCAGCGCGGGACCGTCCAGATGCAGTACGTACAGGTATGCAGCGCTTGGATGCCAGTGAGTGGCGCTCGAATCTGCCATGGCGAAACATCCTTTCGATTAGAAAGAAACCAATCGCCACGGGGGACACGGTGGGCAAGACCACCTCGGTCTTCGACTGTTGTGGGTTAATCACATAAGCATAGGATTTTAAGTGGATGATGATGGGTGGGTAAAGTTCCATCATCAGTCTGCGTCGGCAAGGTGGCCAACAACGGGCGGGACATTCGCACTATTTGCGACCGCGTTGCGCCGCTGCAGGAATGAGCAACGATCAATACTAAAGAATGCTTGGACTCAGACCCAAGAAGACGCAATGCGAGCCTTTATGTCATCGCATGGAGTGGCCCGCCACCAGCAGGCCAACAGGAATCGATCAATCGTTGATTGATCCATCGGTTCGCGCCTGCCGGGCGTACTCAGACAGTCGCCGCTTTGGCGTGAAATGCAGATCACGTGCAACGGCCAGGTTCCGTGGCCCGCGAATGCCTTCCAGGACGGACAACTTCACATAGCCGAGTTCCGGCATGCCCATGCCGAGGTCGAGCAGGCCGAAGGCCGTGTCGCCATCGTTGGGATCGAGTTCGGTCAACAGCCAGGTCGCATGTGCGTCCAGGGTGAACAGCTTGACGACCGGCAGCGGGTCGCGCTGCTCGCCACGCGCGGCGGCAGCGCCGTTGTCCAGCAGTTGGCTGCGGTGATCGTCGTTGATGAGTGGTTTCATGGTTGTTGCGCGCAAGGGGTCACGATCAACGCGGCGTCAGTTTTGCGCAAACGTGTCGATGAGTCAAAACTTGAATGTACAAGTGCGCTTCCGCGCCAAATTGCCAAAGCGGATTTCACCGAATCCGTGGATGCATGAATCGGCGATTGCGTAAGTACGGAAGCCATGATGTCAGTAAAAGCGGCTTTCAGCATAGACACGCCCGCAACAAATTCAAGCAGGGAAGACTACAAATGAACACTATAGATTGTAGTCCTATAGGGCGCGATCAGGTGTCATCGTTGTTTTACATGAAACGATCTGATGACATCGAAGAACTCATTCCCTGCGGCGCTCAAGACAGTCAGAAAAGCCCGTGGCCTCAGCCAGGAAGCTTTTTCGGACGTGTCGAGCCGCACCTACATGAGTTCGCTCGAACGCGGTCTGAAAAGCCCGACCTTGAGC
>CAYSKY010000609.1:0-2653 GCA_964431425.1 uncultured Burkholderiales bacterium | reverse complement strand
CCGGCGGCGCCCCGGAGGCGGGCCACGGGGCCCGGGACGGCGCGCAGCAGGTCCGCGCGCGTCGGGGAAATGATCGAGCTTGTCCGGCTGGGCGGCTTCGAGGCCCGGAAGCCCGCACAGCTTTCGGGCGGACAGCGCCAGCGCGTGGCGATCGCACGCGCGCTTGCGCGGCATCCGAAAGTCCTGCTTCTGGACGAACCGCTTTCCGCGCTGGACGCCAAGTTGCGCGAGGAGCAGACCCGCGCACGTCGCGCGGCCGCACTCGCCGATGCCGCGCCGGCCAAGGCACCCGCCACGCGTCTCGCGGCGGCGTCGGAACCACGCAGCAAGTCCCCCGCCCTGCCGAAAGACCTGGAGGGCGAATGGGAAGAGTTTTAGGCCGGTTGCCGGACTAGGGGCGGGCATGGCCACCAACCTCAAACGTGCGGCTGAAACGCGCCGCCTCCGCGAATTCCTCACCTTCACGCTGGGCGCGGAGGAGTACGCCATCGACATCCTGAAGGTCCAGGAAATACGCGGCTACGAGGCGGTGACGCGAATCGCCAACACGCCCGCGTTCATCAAGGGCGTGATCAATCTGCGGGGCCTGATTGTGCCGATTGTCGACCTGCGCATCAAATTCAGCCTGGGTGAGCCCGTATACGACGAATTCACCGTGGCCATCATCCTCAATATCGGCAAGCGCGTGATCGGCGTGGTGGTCGACTCGGTATCCGATGTGGTGTCGCTCGCCGAAGACAGCATCCACCCGGCGCCTGAATTCGGCACATTTGATACCCAGTACCTGATGGGACTGGCCACACTCGAGGAGAGACTGCTGATACTGCTCGACATTGAACGACTCATGACCAGCGGGGAGATGGCGCTTGTCGACCAATCCACCAGTTAACGTTGCCACCGCGCCGGCTGAGGCCCTGCCGGCGCTGCATGAACTGGCCAGCCGCCTGGCCACCCAGATCGACTCGGCGCAGCGTGAAATCGGCGAGACCCGCGCGATCCTCAAGGACGCCATCGATCGTCTCATCCCGGCATTTACAGCGATGCGTTCCGGGGACACCCGGGTGGTCATCAACCCCTCCCGGCGGGAGGCGTTTTCGGCGCTGCAGTTCCAGGATATTTCCGACCAGCTGCTTGCCCACGCCCAGGCGCGACTGAATTTCCTGCTGCATGAAATGGAAGCCGTGATCAACACGCTGGGCTCCGGCCATGCCGAGCCGGAGGCGCTGGCAAAACTGGCCCAGCTGGTGTCCAACGCCAATGAGAACCTTGCTGATCTGGATGCCAACCTGCTCAAGCCTGTCGGAAATTCGCATCTTGCCGCCGGCGATGTCGAACTGTTTTGAGTCACCTCACCCCATTCGAGAATTTTCACAATGAAAACCATCCTGACAGTCGATGATTCCCCCTCCATCCGCCAGATGCTGGCCTATGTCTTGACCGCCAACGGCTATGAAGTGCTCGAGGCCTCGGATGGCGAAGAGGGGCTGGCGCTGGCCAAATCTCACCGTGCCGACCTGGTGCTGACGGACCAGAACATGCCGCGCATGGACGGCATCACCCTGATAAAGGCACTGCGCGATTTGCCCGAATACAAAAAGGTGCCGATCATGATGCTCACCACGGAGTCCTCGCAGGCACTCAAGCAGCAGGGACGCGAGGCGGGCGCGACGGGATGGATGGTCAAGCCGTTCGACCCGGACAAACTGCTGGAGATGCTGCGCCGGGCCTTCGCCCAAACCGCGGCCTGACAAAGGCCGCCGGAGGCACTGGGTAGCGATGGCACTCGACCTTTCCCGTTTCGCGAAGGCATTCTTCGAGGAAGCCCACGAGCACATCAGTGCGCTGGAAAGCCTGCTGGTAGGGGTAGATCTGCGCGCACCCGATGCCGAGACACTGAACGCCATCTTCCGGGCGGTGCATTCCGTAAAGGGTGGCGCCGCCGCGTTCGGCCACAAGGCGCTGGCCGGATTCACCCACGATTTCGAAACCATCCTCGACCGCGTCCGAAAGGGCAAGTTGGCCCTCAGCAAGCCGATGGTCAACACCTTCCTCAAGGCCGGCGACCTGATGCGCCAGCACCTCACAGCGCTCGAGGCGGAAGCCGCGCCCGACCTGGTGGCGATGGACGCCCTGAAGGCGGCGCTGCTGGCCGTGGCTGATGCCCCCGAGCCGGTTTTTACGGATGCACCTGAGGTGGAGACGGTGCCGCCCCCGCGCTACCACGTCTGCATTCATTTGGATCGCTTCATTTACGACGAAGCGGATGCACTGGCCGATCTCAAGAACGATATCGCCGGCCTGGGCAAGGTTTCCTCGCCCACCACGGCGGCGCTGAACGAGCGCCTGATTTCGTTCTCCTTCGGGCTTGATGGCGACATCGACGAGACCGAACTGCGCGAAAGCCTCGAATTCCTGGTTCCCACCGAAGCGATGCAGATCACTGCCAATGAGCGGCGCGGCAGCGGGGCGCGTGAACCGGAGCCCGCAGCGGACGACGGATTCGGCTTTTTCGACGATGAACCGCCGGCGGAAGCCACGACCGTCGTCGCCAGACCCGCGGCGGCAGCCGCCGTATCAGGCGATCCGGACATTCAGCTTGCTTCACTGGTCGACGCCAGTTCCATCCGCGTCAACGTGGCAAAAGTCGATCAGC
>CAYSKY010000608.1:1576-2653 GCA_964431425.1 uncultured Burkholderiales bacterium | reverse complement strand
AATGAAGTAGCGCAGCACGGCGGCCGTCGCCATCTGAGCCTCCTTGTCCATGCCATTGCGGCCGACGTGCTTTTGCAGCCGCGCGAGCGTGTTCATCTGTTTTTCGATGCGACGGTGACACGCGGCCAGCGCAGCGAGCGGATCGTCGAAGCCTGCGGGGGGTTCCCAGAGTTCCATGGACGAACGATAGCGGTTGCGGTGCTTCGAATCCTTACGACATATCAAGAGATTGCGGCCGGGCTCGGTGACGGCTCGCGCCGCAGGGCGCGGAGATTGGGCAAACGCAAGCACTGGCGCGGCTCGCCGGGCATTTTTGCCTTGAAAGCCGCGCCAGTGCTTGAGTTTGAGCGCTAAATGTTTGGTGCCCGAAAGAGGACTCGCCCACGTGCCGCGGGCCCGGCGCTCCCGGCAGGTCGCGCCCTTCGAGTCCGCCCGCAATGCCGCAGGGCATTGCTTTTCGTTCACCCAACAAAAACGGCCAGCTTGCGCTGACCGTTAAATGTTTGGTGCCCGAAAGAGGACTCGAACCTCCACACCGTTGCCGGCGCTAGGACCTGAACCTAGTGCGTCTACCAATTCCGCCATCCGGGCGATGGTGCGAAAAACCCCAGATAAATCCGGTGCTTCGCGTAAAATGAGGCCGAATGATAGCCAAATCCGCGAATCCTGTCCACCCTGAATGTAAAGAAATTCTCAACATCCGAAAGTTATTTTGACCAAGAAAAACAAGAAAAGCAGCAGCCATACTCCGTCCGTTCGCGGAACGGACCCCCACCTTGCCCGTGAGCAAGCCAAATATGAGAACCCGCTTCCCAGCCGCGAATTGATCCTGGAAGTGCTGGAGCAGACCGGTGTTCCCATGAATGCCGCGCAACTCGCCGCCCACCTTGAAATCGGCGAAGCCGAAATGGAGGGCTTTTCCCGGCGCCTTTCCGCGATGGAGCGCGAAGCGCAGGTGATGACCAACCGCCACGGCGATATCTGCCTGGTCGAAAAGCTGGACCTGATCCCAGGGCGCGTGCAGGGGCATCCGGATGGTTTTGGCTTCCTGGTGCCGGATGATGGCTCGGACGACCT
>CAYSKY010000608.1:0-1566 GCA_964431425.1 uncultured Burkholderiales bacterium | reverse complement strand
GTCCAAAGCAGATGCAAAAGGTGCTCGATGGCGACCGCGCCATGGTGCGTGCGGTCGGTATCGACCGGCGCGGCCGGCGCGAAGCCTCGATTGTCGAGGTCATCGAGCGCAAGAACAGCAAGGTGGTCGGCCGCCTGTTCGTGGAACACAACGTGATGTTTGTGGTGGCCGAGAACAAGCGCATCAGCCAGGACATCCTGGTCGAACCGGGCCACGACGGCGGTGCCAAGGCAGGCCAGGTGGTGATGGTGGAACTGGTGGCTCAGCCCGCGCGCAATTCCGAACCGGTTGCACGGGTCATCGAAGTGCTCGGCAACTACGCCGACCCGGGCATGGAAATCGAAATCGCCCTGCGAAAGCACGACCTGCCGCACGAGTGGCCGGCAGATGTGGAGGCGTTGGAGAAGAAGGTACCGAAGAAGGTGACGGCTGCCGACATCAAGGGCCGCGAAGACCTGCGCGACTTTCCCTTCGTCACCATCGATGGCGAGACAGCCAAGGACTTTGACGACGCGGTGTACTGCGAAAAGGTTGGCAAGGGCTTCCGGTTGATGGTGGCCATCGCCGACGTGTCGCACTACGTGAAGAATGGCGATGCGCTGGACCGCGAGGCACGCCTGCGCGGCAACTCGGTGTATTTCCCGCGCCGTGTCATTCCGATGCTGCCGGAGTCGCTATCAAACGAAATGTGTTCGCTGAAGCCGGATGTGGACCGCCTCGCGCTGGTGTGCGACATGGCGATTTCGGCAACGGGTGAAATCAAGCGTTACGAGTTCAAGGAGGCCGTGTTTCATTCGGCAGCCCGCCTGACCTATACCGCTGTGGCCAAGGCGATTTATTCGCTTGAACCCGACCATGGCATCGAGCAAGTTTTGCTTCCTCATTTGCGGCAACTCGATGCCGTATTCCAGGTGCTGCTGGCCGCCCGCAACAAGCGCGGTGCAATCGATTTCGACGCGGCCGAAACCATCATGATGTTCGACGACGTCGGCAAGATTGAAAAGATTGTGCCAACGGTACGCAACGATGCTCACCGCCTCATCGAGGAATGCATGCTGGCCGCCAATGTGTGTGCAGCCAATTTTCTGATCGAAAACGAGCATGCCGCGCTCTACCGCATTCACGCCGGCCCCAGCGAGGAAAAGCTGGAGGCACTGCGCGCCATGCTCAAGGATTTTGCGCTGAGCCTGCCCGGTGGCAAGGAGCCCTCGCCGGCGGACTACTCGGTGCTGCTGAAAAAAATCAAGGACAGGCCTGACGCGCCGCTGTTGCAAACAGTGTTGCTGCGCTCAATGAAGCAGGCGGTATACAGCCCGGATAATATTGGCCATTTTGGCCTCGCCCTGCCGGCCTATTCCCATTTCACCTCGCCGATCCGCCGTTATCCTGATGTGCTGGCTCATCGGATCCTCAAGCATGCCCTGCAGGTCCAGGGCGCGACCATGGCCGGGATCGAATCCGGCGTGGTTTACGACATGGCGCATATGCTGCAATACGGCGAGCAATGCTCCATGACCGAACGCCGCGCCGACGGCTGGGACGAGCATCTTGCCATCCTCGATGCCT
>CAYSKY010000607.1:0-2656 GCA_964431425.1 uncultured Burkholderiales bacterium | reverse complement strand
GCGTAACCACCGTGCGCCCCGGCGGTGGCAAGGTGTACGACATTTCGCATTTCCAGATTTTCCAGGGCGACCTGATCCGCGGCTACACCGGCACGGGTCGGCGCGTCATCGCCCAACCGATGCACGAGCCCAACACCAACCTCGTGCCCAATCCCGGCGGCCCGGTGGCCAGCGTGAAGATTGCGGCGGACGGCTCCTCAGCGGCGTGCGTACCAGCACGTCGCGCACTGGCCTGGCAGACCACCGATCCGAACGGCAACCCGGTGGTGCGCGAACGCGTGTGGGTGACTATGCAGCCGGGCGAGGTGCGCGTATGCGCGTCCTGTCACGGCGCCAATACGTCGAATCAGGCGGGCCAGCCCTCGCCCACCAACAAGCCCGAAGCCCTGCGTGACTTGTTGCGCGCGTGGAAGCTGTTGCCGCCCTGAACCCAGCATCGGCAGGCCAAGATCAAGCATTGGCGCGGCTTCGCAGGCCTTTTCGGCCTGGGAACCGCGCCAGTGCTAGTGTTTGCCACCTACGAGCTCAACACCACGCGGTGACGCTCTAGGCGCGTCGCCACACCGAGGCCAGCCACGGCTGCTGCTCGCGCGGCAGACCTTCGGGTCGATAGTAGTGGGTGAGTTCCTCGAAGCCGGCGGCGGTGAGATAACCCTGCCAGGTCGCAAGTTCGTGATACACGCCGTAGCGGCCGTTGCTCCAACCCTCTTCATTGCTGCCGCGCGGATTAGAGCTGAACAGCACACCGCGCGGCTTCAACGTGGCATGCAATTCGCGCAGCACCCGTGGCAGCGCGGCCGTGGGCACGTGGAACAAGGTGGCATTGGCGAAGATGCCGTCGAAGTACCCATCGGGCAGATCGAGATTGCAGAAGTCCTGGTGCCACACCTCGCAGTTGCTGTGCGCACGCGCCATCTCCACAAACCGCTCTGCCCCTTCCAGCCCGACAGCGATGTGGCCGCGCCCGGTCAGCGCCACCAGGTCACGCCCCGGCCCGCAGCCGAGGTCAAGAATGGTGTGCGGCGCACCGCCCTCGATATACCGCAACAGCATGTCCAGGTTTT
This sequence comes from uncultured Burkholderiales bacterium, assembly GCA_964431425.1. GTDB lineage: Bacteria > Pseudomonadota > Gammaproteobacteria > Burkholderiales > Usitatibacteraceae > UKL13-2. The sequence goes on along the minus strand of CAYSKY010000607.1, from coordinate 1,592 downwards.
GCGAAACATCATGGTTGCGCGTGCCCTCCCAGAATGCGTCGGCGCGGTTCTCATAGTGCTGCAGGGTGTCGGTGGCAATCTGCTTGAGGTCTGATTTGTTCATGACACGATGCGTGGCGTTGGCGAACAGCTGCGAGTGGGAAATGTGCCGGCAAGTCTAGCACCGGCGCTGGGCGGTTTTGGATCAGGATTGGACAGCGGCGATGACCCGTTGGCATAGAATTGGGTGGCTGCTATCGGCCAGTACCAGACATTCAGAGCTGCAGAGCTGCAGACCAATTCGCTGAACAGCCGAGGTCCGACGCCAAGCGTTTTGCCTCAAAATGCAACGGGTCCTATATTGCGACCCTAACTATCCAGAGCCCAACATGGAATCTCGTAACACTGCTATTTCCGAGCTTTCCCTACAGATCCTCGCGGTGGAACAGAGGGCAAAGGAAGCCATGGCGAGCACAAATCGTCGTGGCCTGACGTGGTGGCAGGTAATGTCTCCCGCGCTCACTGGCATAGTTGTTGGCATCTTTGCCTACATGGCGGGACAGGGCGCCTACGTTGCATTGGCGAGCGGCATCGCGGTGAGCGCACTTAATTTAGCTCTCGTTTGCGTTTTAGAGGTACGCAGGATGAGTAAGCGTTTGGAGGCCGTGATTCAGCTGCAAGCCTCGGTAGATACGAGCAAAACGCCAAGACAGTAAGAACAGTTGAACGCACGAGAATTTTCGCCTCATCAATTGATACCGGGCAGAGAGATCAAAGTCCGGTTTCGGCCAGAAGCGGACCTTCAACGAATTCCGGACAAACTCATGGCGGACGTCACTCATACCCACTGTCATTGTGTTGATTCGCCTGATCTAGTCGTAGAAGAGTTCGTTGCTGACCATGAAATAGCGCAGCAAGAGATAGTGAATAGATACGGGCCTACGCATTGGTGGCTGTCGATGCGTATATGCAGAGCCTGCAGCCAACACTGGCTCGTAGCTCAAGAAGAACGCTTCAACGACGTCTGGATTATGCGAAAGATGTCAAAGGACGCTGCTGCCGCCGCCAGCAATGGCATTTGGCCGAATGACTTTGACCACTACGAAACATTGCTCCGGATCGGGCAGGAATATGGGCACCAGGCCCGCTATGCCAATCCTTGGGAAACAACGCCGATTCTGATCGACTTGATCGGGCAGCGCCCAGCAATTACGGACGCGGAGATCGCCGCACTCGTAAACCTGCCGTTGCAGTTGGTTCCAGACCTGATCAGGAATGCAAGGCATCTGATTTTGGTATATGGCTTTCCGTTTGATTGGACCCGGTTCCGGGCCGAAACCAACAATCTGAATGGACCAGTGAACTTCAGGCCCGCCGCTAAGGCATAGAATTGAACGGCAACATTCGGCCATCTCCAGTCGTTCGACTTGATCATCTGGTCATTTCTCGGCACGATGCTTGAACACGAAGGTTCATTAACGCGGGGCAAAGCCGCATTGGACACAAAGCCGTCAGATGGGGTTTGTCGTTTCTATCTAACTGCTATCAGCATCGTTGCTGGTGGACTGGCAGCCATTGTTTGGAGGGCGAACGGATTTGGCCTCCTTGCCTTG
>CAYSKY010000606.1:0-2657 GCA_964431425.1 uncultured Burkholderiales bacterium | reverse complement strand
CGGAAATCCCGCAGGATGTTGAGCATGCTGCGCTGCATGCCCGCGGTGGGATGCTCCAGGTCCTCAAAGTCGAAATTGGTACCGTCATCGAACGTGAGAGCCACACACTTCTCGGGCCACGGCCGGGTGGGATCGAGCAGGTGTCCAACAAGGTCGGCCAGCGAAACAATGCGCCACCCCAGGGCGGTCAGCAGCTGTAAATCCTCCCGCAGCGCGACATGGTCGTTACCCAGGTAATCGTTACCCGCAATGTTCAGCGAGTGGTAGGTGAGAATGGGGATGCCGGCCATGATTCAGAATGTGCCGATCCGGGTGATTTCATCCACCCATGCCTGCTTCTCAACTGCGGATAGGTCCCGAAACCAGCGCGCAATCAGGTATCGGTGGCTGGTCCCGACATAACCGACACGCCGGGTCACCTGCAGCGACATGGCGTCGCCCACATAGCCGAACCAGGCATCACAATCCGACAGCGCCGGCATGGCGGCTTCCATCATGATCTGCGCCACCCCACCCCGGGCTGCGCAACCGGCGAAATGATCCCGCGGCAGGCGCCGGTAAAAGTTTCTTTTGACGGTCAGCCCGCCCTCAAGATAGACATCCTTGTAGCGAATCCAGTTGCAAAACCCGACACACTCCTGGTTGCCGTCCGGCCAGGCATAGACGGCGACGTATTGGTGCCAATCGCGGGGCAGGATATCGATGTCCAGGATGCGCATGGCTGCGGGCGAGGGAAACGCACTGTTGAAGGACTCTCGAAACAGTTCTCCCGCCTGCGGGGCGGCATCGGCGGTTTCAAACACGCTTAGCGCTTGGTCAAATGCGTTCATGTGAGCTGGTTGGAGGTCGGCCCGACCGGCCGCCGACGTAGCATTCCGCAGTGCGGCATCCGGCGCGACCGGGGTGCCGGCGAAACGCAATTACACCGGGGCGCGGCAAGATTTTCATTGTAAGCTAATACCTTCCGGACAAATCCCGGCACATCACTTCCGCCTGAATTTTTCACCTGCGCCACGCCCCTGGCGCGTGCGCCCGGTAGCGGCTCCATCACCCCACCCACCATCTGCCCGCCATGAAAAAATCCAACCGCCGCCCGACGGCTTTCGTCGTGGTGTCCACCAATCACGGTTCGATGCTGGTGAACCGCCACGACTACAAGTTGTATGAGGGCGGCGGCTATGGCGTCGGTTACCAGATCCTCAACAGTTCCTCGTTCGACCAGGAAGAGGTGGATTTCATCCTGCAGTTGCTGCACGCGCGGCGCCAGCACTATGGCAATGGCGTGGTGGCCATCGATTGCGGCGCCAATATCGGGGTCCACACCATCGAAATGGCGCAGTTCATGCACGGCTGGGGGGATGTACTGGCCATCGAAGCGCAGGAGCGGATTTTCTACGCACTGGCCGGTAATCTCGCGATGAACAACTGCTTCAATGCGCGCGCCATCTGGGCGGCGGTGGGTGCACAAAGCGGGGTGATCGGCGTGCCGGTTCCCAACTACTTTGTGCCCTCCAGCTTTGGCAGTCTTGAGATCCGCCCGTCAGAGCATACCGAGTTCATCGGCCAGGATATCGATTACTCGGCCGCGCGCACCATGCCGACGCGGCTGATGGCGATCGACGAGTTGCAACTGAAGCGCCTCGACCTGATCAAGATCGATATCGAAGGCATGGAAATGGATGCGCTGCGCGGCGCCGAGCAGTCGATCGCCGCCCTCAAGCCGCAACTGGTGATTGAAAAAATCAAGACCAGCGAAACCGATCTGCAGGCCTTCCTCAGCCGCCTCGGCTACCGCACCTTCCCGCTGGGCATCAACCTGCTGGCACTGCACGAAACCGACCCGACCATACAGCAGATGACGCAGGGCTGACGTCGGCCGGTTTCCCGGTTCAGGCATGGCTGGCGCCCGCCGCGCGCCAGCCGCAAGCGGCGGGTGCCTCGGTTGCTACTTCAGCTGGCCGTGGCAGTGCTTGAATTTCTTGCCCGAGCCACACCAGCACGGATCATTTCGTCCGATCTTGACGCTGTCGCGCACGAACGGTTGCTGGGCTGCAGCCGGCTCACCCTCCGCAGTCGCGGTGCCTTCATCGGCCCCGACCAGCGCCTGTTCATAGTCGGCATGGTGGTACTGCACATTGGTGGCAGCCCGTGCCGCGGCTTCTTCAGCAGCGCGTTCCGCCGCATCCACTTCGGCCTGCGTTTCCACCCGCACCATGACGAGGATCTGGGTGACCTGGCGCTTGATGCTGTCGAGCATGCTGCTGAAAAGCTCGAAAGCCTCGCGTTTGTATTCCTGCTTGGGCTGCTTCTGGGCGTATCCGCGGAGGTGTATGCCCTGCCGCAGGTAGTCCAGCGAGGCGAGGTGTTCGCGCCAGTGGGTGTCGATTGACTGCAACATTACCGCGCGCTCATATTGATGCACCGGCCCCGCGTCAATGTTGGCGAACTTGGCGTTGTATTCGGCGTTGGCCTGCTCGACCACCCGCTTGGTGATGGTATGGCTGTCAAGTTCGGCGTCGTCCTTGAGCCACTGTTCGATCGGCACGACGAGATTGAAGTCGGCTTCCAACGCTTTGCGCAGGCCCGCCACATCCCACTGCTCTTCAACCGTTTCCGGCGGCACATATTGCTCCACCACACCCTGGATTACACCGGCG
>CAYSKY010000605.1:0-2666 GCA_964431425.1 uncultured Burkholderiales bacterium | reverse complement strand
GCTGAAGGGCGCCTCGCTCGTCGGCGTGTTTTGGGGCGAGTTTGCCAAGCGCGAACCGGGAAACAACCTCAAGGGACTGCAGGAAATGATGGGCTGGATCGGCGAAGGCAAGCTGAAGCCCCGCATTTCGCGGGTCTATGCGTTGGCAGAGGCACCGGCCGCGCTGCAGGACATGGCGGACCGCAAAGTCATCGGCAAGATCGTGATCAAGCCGTAGGTAGCTGCTTGGGCGGGTGCAGGAACCACGCGCAGAAGGCCATCAGCAGCGCCACCGCGCTGCCGATCAGGAAGGGCGCCTTGATGCCCACGTTTTCGGCGATGGCGCCGCCCGCTGCCATGCCGGCGCCCAGACCGCAAACGATGAAAGTGGAAGACCAGGTGAAGGCCTCGGTGGCATAGATCGCCGGTGCAAGCCGCGAGACCAGCAGGCTCTGCGCCGCAATGGCGGGCGCGATGGCGGCACCGGCCACAAATGCGGCGCCGGAGAATGGCCACTGGCCGCCCACCAGGCCATGCAGGCCCAGCGTGAGCGCCATCAGCAACAACATGCCGGTGAACTGGCGTTCCACCGCCATCTTCATGTGCAGCGCGCCGTAGACGGCGCCGCCGAGGGCACTGCCCAGCGAATTGATGGTGAGCAGTACGCCGCTGAAGGCCGGCAGATCGAGTGATCGCGCATAGGCCGGATAGCCGACCTCCATCAGGCCGAAGCAGAACGTCAGCCCGAAGGTGAGTCCGAATAATGCGACCAGCCGCAGTTCAGTCAGCGGGCCGAACAGGTGGCGCTCGCCCGGCGGCTCCTGCTTCCAGTACTTGAGCGCTGGCGAACGCAGGAAGATCCAGACAGAAGCAAACATGGCTCCAACCGTGACCAGATAAGCCACCCGCGGGCTTGACAGTGCCACCAGCAGTGCCACCAGCGAAGGGCCGACCGTAAAGCACAGTTCCATGAACACGGCGTCGACTGAGAAGGCCATGCGGCGGTCGTTGTCATCGGTGAAGCGGTGCCGCCACAGCGTGCGTGTGAGCACAGTGATTGGCGGTGGCAGCAATCCGCCGGCGATGGCGCAGGCCATCAGCATCGGATAGCCGGCGTCGTACAGCGTGGCGAAGAACAAGCTCAGCACGAACAGCGGCTGCGCCACGCCCGTGAGCAGCAGCATCCCGCGCGGACCCTGGCGGTCGATGATGCGGCCCTGCAGCGGCGCGGATACGGCCATCGAAATGAAATAGGCACCGACAATGCCGCCGGCACGCTGGAAGTCGCCCAGCGATTCGCGTAGGAACAGCAGCATGGCCAGCGCCGTCATGCCGACCGGCAGGCGGGAAAACCACGTCATGACCAGCGTGCGTGCGACGTCGGGCAGCGCGAAGAATCTCGCGTAGGGCTCGATGAAACGTTTCATGCCGGCGCCATTACGCGGGTGCCGCCTTCTCCAATACCGCCATGGTGATGCGCGAAATGCAAACCAGCCGGCCGGCGTCATCCTCGATGCGGATTTCCCAAAGCTGGGTGGTCTTGCCGCGATGCAGCGGCCGCGCGGTGCCAGTGACCCAGCCTTCGCGCACACCCCGCACATGATTGGCATTGATTTCCAGGCCCACCACCTGTTGTCGACTGGGATCAACGCACATCATCGCCCCCACGCTGCCCAAGGTTTCGGCCAGCGCCACCGAGGCACCACCGTGCAACTGGCCGAACGGCTGGTGGGTGCGTTTGTCGACCGGCATGCGAGCAACAACGTAATCGGGGCCGACCGCTGTGAATTCGATCCCGATATGACCCACCATGCAATGCGAGGACTGGTTCAGTTGGTCCAGGCTGGGCTGGAAGACCCAGATGGATGCGGGGACATCGGTATTCATGGCGATGGATCCGGAGGTGATTGGCAATACCAGCGAAGGCCTGGGAGTAGGAGTGCAGGCTTCGGGCTACTGGAAGGCGTTCAGGCCGGTCTGGGCGCGACCGAGAATGAGCGCGTGCACATCATGCGTACCTTCGTAAGTGTTGACGGCCTCGAGGTTCATGACATGGCGGATCACGTGGTACTCGTCGGCAACGCCATTGCCGCCGTGCATATCGCGCGCCACGCGGGCGATATCGAGCGATTTGCCGCAGGAGTTACGCTTGACCAGTGAAATCATTTCCGGCGTGGCGCGTCCTTCATCGAGCAGGCGCCCGACTCGCAGCGAGCCTTGCAGGCCGAGGGAAATTTCGGTCTGCATGTCGGCCAGTTTTTTCTGGATCAATTGCGTCGCGGCGAGCGGCTTGCCAAACATCATGCGAGCAGAATTCCGCCGCGCCCAATGCCCCCCAGGAAATACCGTAGCGCGCCTTGTTGAGGCAGCCGAACGGTCCCTTGAGCCCCTTGACGTTTGGCAGCAGGTTTTCGTCCGGCACGAATACGTCGTCCATGACAATTTCACCGGTGATGGAGGCGCGCAGGGAGAACTTGCCCTCGATCTTGGGTGCCGACAGCCCCTTCATGCCCTTTTCGAGCACGAAGCCGCGGATGGCTTCGTTATCCGAGGTGTCCTTGGCCCAAACGACAAACACGTCAGCGATGGGCGAGTTGGTGATCCACATCTTGGCGCCGTTCAACCGGTAGCCGCCGTCCACCTTGGTGGCGCGGGTGACCATCGATCCGGGGTCCGATCCGGCATTG
>CAYSKY010000604.1:0-2668 GCA_964431425.1 uncultured Burkholderiales bacterium | reverse complement strand
CAAGCGCATAGACCGCGAAACGCGTGATCTGCTGCAAAACACGTTTGAGATCGTCAACCGCAACTTCATGGAACTGTTCCCCACGCTGTTCGGTGGCGGGAACGCCTACCTGCGTCTGACGGGAGATGAGATTCTGGACGCCGGGTTGCAGGTGTTTGCGCAACCGCCCGGCAAGAAGAACCAGTCGATCCAGTTGCTGTCCGGTGGCGAGAAGGCGTTGACGGCGCTGTCGCTGGTGTTTTCGCTGTTCCGCCTCAACCCGGCGCCTTTCTGCCTGCTCGACGAGGTGGACGCACCGCTGGATGATTCGAACACCGACCGCTTCTGCGACCTGGTGAAGAAGATGTCGGCCAGCACCCAGTTCCTGTTCATCACGCATAACAAGGTGACCATGGAAATGGGCGAACAACTGGTGGGCGTGACGATGAATGAACCGGGCGTGTCGCGCATCGTCGAAGTGGATATCCATGCGGCAAAAAGATTTGCGGCGGCGCCGGTACCGGTGGCGGCGTAGAAACTTGAAGCAAGAGTCCAGCACTGGCGCGCCGTTCGGGGCAAAAATGGCTGGAAGGCCGCGCCAGTGCTTGAGTTTCACCAATGGGCGTTTCCAAATCGATGTGCGGCAGTTCTCCTGAAGGATTGAATTCGCGCAATGAACAATGACTTCCAAATCGCGCTGGCCGGCATTGCCATCGGCATCGTCATCGTGGTGCTGATCTACAACTACTGGCAGGAATCGAAGTACAAGAAACGCGCCGAGCGCGCCTTTCAGGCCGACCATCCGGACGTGCTGTTCGGTGATCGCGTCGAGCCGCGCATCGGAGAATTGTCCGCCGGGCCCAAGTTTGACGACGTGGAAGAGGGCCTGCTGTCGCCAATCACCTCCGAGCCGGTGGTTCCCCGCAACGCCGCGGGCGATGCAGAGCCTGCGATCAACAACGAGATTGACACGGTCGCCCTGGTGCTGGCCGACGCCCCCATGAAGCCAGCCCAGTTCTGGCCGACGGTGGAGCAGTCGCGGCAGGTGTCCCGGCACATTCTGTGGGAGGGGCTCACCGGCGGCCAGTGGGTGCCCATCAATGCCGACATCGAAGACGAAGCCGGTTTCCGCGAGTTGCGTGCCGGTTTGCAACTGGCCAGCCGCAGCGGGCCGGTGGATGCCGCCACGCTATCCAACTTCAACGAGATGATGACCGCCTTTGCCGCCGGCATCGGCGCCGTGTCGCAGCGCGAGGACCTGAAACTGGCGGGGCAGCGCGCCCAGTCGGTGGACGCCTTCTGCGCCGATACCGATATCGAGATTGCCGTGAACCTGGTCGGCAAGAGTGGTGTGACCTTCGCCACCACCAAGGTGCGGGGGCTTGCCGAGTCCGCCGGCATGGAGCCGCTGGAATCAGGCGAATATGCGATGCACGATGAACTGGGACGCACGCAGTTCATGCTGCGCAACATGAATGCCGACGAGCCTCCCGGCATCCGCAATGCGGGCGCCTATCTCACCGGGCTCAGCTTTGTGCTGGATGTACCGCGCACGCAGCAGCCCGAAAAAACCTTTGAACGCATGATGTCGCTGGTGCTGCGGTTCGCCGACACGCTGCACGCCGATGTGGTCGACGACAACCGGCGGGTGCTGACCGCCAACGGACGCGCCGTCATCGTCGATACCATCGCCCAGATCGCCGGCGTGATGAACGCGCGCAACGTGGTCCCCGGCTCCAGCACGGCACTGCGTTTGTATTCCTGACATGGCGGCCGGGCCGTCGGTGGTGGCGCGGGTGCAGCAGTTGCGCCGCGAACTCGAGCAGCACAACTACAACTATTACGTCCTCGACCAGCCGACCATTGCCGACGCGGAATGGGATGGCCTGTTTCGCGAGCTGTCCGCCCTTGAGGCAGCGCACCCGGAACTGCTGACGCCGGACTCGCCCACGCAGCGGGTGGGCAGCAAGCCCGTGGATGCCTTTGCGGAAGTCACCCACCGGGTACCGATGCTTTCGCTGGGCAACGCGTTCAGCGAGGAAGACCTCGACAATTTTGACCGACGCTGCCGCGAAGGGCTGGATGCGCACGGCGATCTTGAATACGCCTGCGAACCCAAGTTCGATGGCCTGGCGATCAGCCTGACCTACGAAAAGGGCCGGTTCGTGCAGGGGGCGACACGCGGGGACGGCACCATGGGCGAAGATGTGACGCAGAACCTGCGCACGGTTCGTTCAATTCCCCTGACCATCGACAGCAACGCGGCGCGCCTCGAAGTGCGCGGCGAAGTGCTGATGCTGCGCCGGGATTTCGACGCTCTCAATGCCCGGCAGGCAGCGCGCGGCGACAAGCTGTTCGTCAATCCACGCAACGCAGCCGCCGGTTCCCTGCGCCAGCTTGATCCGCGCCTGACCGCCGAGCGTCCGCTGAGCTTCTTTGCTTACGGTGTCGGTGCGACGGAAGGTGTTGCATTGGCCGACACCCACGCGGGCATGATGGACTGGCTGGCCGCGTTGCGGTTTCCGGTGAGCCAGCTGCGGCAGGTAGTGCGCGGGGCGGCGGGCCTCAGGGACTACTACCGGCGCATCGGCGAGGCGCGCCCCGCGCTGCCGTTCGACATCGACGGCGTGGTCTACAAGGTCAATCGCATCGCGCAGCAGCAGGCGCTGGGGTTCGTGTCGCGCGCACC
>CAYSKY010000603.1:1720-2671 GCA_964431425.1 uncultured Burkholderiales bacterium | reverse complement strand
CGCCCCGAGATGACCGTGGTGCGCGAAGAAACCTTCGGCCCGGTGTCGCCCATCATCACCTTCGGCAGCATTGACGAGGCCATCGCCATTTCCAACGGCACCGCGTTCGGGTTGTCGTCGGCCGTATGCACCAACCGGCTGGATTACATCACGCGCTTTGTGGCGGAGCTGAACGTGGGTTCAGTCAATGTGCGCGAAGTACCGGGTTATCGGCTGGAGCTGACGCCCTTCGGCGGCATCAAGGATTCCGGGCTCGGCTACAAGGAAGGCGTGCAGGAAGCAATCAAGAGCTTTACCAACACCAAGACGTACTCACTGCCCTGGTAGGCGCGCCGCCACACCCGATGCAACACCTGCTCAATCTGCTTGCCGCCATCGCCCTGCTGGTGTGGGGGACACATATCGTCCGCACCGGCATCCTGCGAGTGCTGGGGGCAAAGCTGCGGCGGGTTCTCTCCGACAGCGTGCAGAACCGCATGAGCGCTGCCGCCGCCGGACTTGGCGTGACGGCACTGGTGCAAAGCAGCGCCGCCACCGGGCTGATTGTGTCTTCCTTTGTGGCGCAGGGCATGATTTCACTGCCGGCCGCACTCGCGATCATGCTGGGCGCGGACGTCGGCACCAGCCTGATGGCGGTGGTGTTTTCGTTTGACCTCTCGTGGCTATCTCCGCTGCTGATCTTTGCCGGCGTGGTGCTGTTCATCTCCCGCCAGGCAACCACCGTCGGGCGCATCGGCCGCATCCTGATTGGCCTTGGCCTCATCACCCTGGCGCTGCAACTGATCGTGCACGCCACACAGCCGCTGATGCAATCGCAAAGCGTCAAGCTGATGCTGGGCGCGCTCACCCGCGATCCGTTGCTGGACATGACAGTTGGTGCAGCGCTGGCCATCCTTTCCTACAGCAGCCTCGCCATCGAGCTGCTGACAGCCACCCTGGCTGCATCCGGCG
>CAYSKY010000603.1:0-1710 GCA_964431425.1 uncultured Burkholderiales bacterium | reverse complement strand
TAGTGCCGATCGATGTGGCACTGGGGCTGGTGCTGGGAGCCAACATCGGCAGCGGACTGCTGGCTTTGCTGACCACCGCCAAGTCGCCGGTGGAAGCGCGGCGTGTCCCGATGGGGAACTTCGTGTTCAAGCTCACCGGCTGCCTGATCGCGACGCTGTTCATCGGCCTGATCGTGAAGCACGTGCCTGCGCTGCTCAACAACCCCGCGCAGGGCGTGGTGCTGTTTCACCTCGCCCTGAACCTGACTATCGCCATTTTGTTCCTGCCGTTCACGCATTTCATCGCCAACCAGTTGGTGAAATTCTGGAAAGCACCCGAGGCCAGCCGTGCCAGCGGCCGGCCACGGCATCTGGACCCGATCGCATTGGATACGCCGTCGCTCGCCATTTCCTGTGCCGCGCGCGAGGCGCTGCACCAGGCCGATGTGGTCGAAACCATGCTCAACGGCATCCTGCCGGTGATCCGCAACAACGACCTGGAACTTGGGCGCGAGCTGCGCAAGCTCGACGACACGGTGGACGAGCTGTATTCCGACATCAAGTACTACATGACCAAGATTTCGCGCGAAGCGCTGGCAGAGAGCGAAAGCCGGCGCTGGACCGACATCATTTCGTTCACAATCAACATGGAACAGGTGGGCGACATCATCGAGCGTGTCCTGATCGACATCGAGGACAAGAAGATCAAGCCGCAACGCGAGTTTTCCGAGGCGGGCATGGCCGAAATCTGCGAACTGCACGCACGGCTGGTGATCAACCTGCGGCTCGGCATGGGCGTTTTCCTGAACGGCAACCTGCGCGACGCCCAGAAGCTCATCGAGGAAAAGACCCGCTTTCGCGAGCTTGAACGCAGTTTCGCCAACACCCACCTGGAACGCCTGTCCGACAACACCGTGTCAAGCATCGAAACCAGTTCGCTGCATATCGACCTCATCAGCGACCTGCGGCGCATCAACTCCCACATTTGCTCCATCGCATATCCCATCCTCGAATCCGCCGGCGCACTGGCGGCGAGCCGGTTGCGCACCATCTCCTGATCAGACGAGCCCCCATGGCCCTCACACTCGACGACATCCGGCATCTCTTTGCCCGACACGGCCAATGCCAGTACAGCGGCGAACCCGTGACCCAGCTGGAACATGCCCTGCAAACCGCGTTGCTTGCCGAGCAGGCCGGTGCGGACGATGAACTGGTGACGGCGGGACTGCTGCACGACTTGGGACACCTGCTGAATGACCAGGGGGAAACGCCGACCTTGCGCGGCGTGGATGACGCCCACCAGTACTTTGCGATCCCCTTCCTGCGCGGCACGTTCTCCGACCGCGTGCTTGACGCGATTCGCCGGCACGTAGATGCCAAGCGCTACCTTTGCGCCACCCGTCCCGAGTATTGGGAGGGGCTTTCGGACGACTCCAAGCGCAGCCTTACCTTGCAGGGCGGGATCTTCAACGCCGCGCAAAGCGCGGATTTCATTGCGCTGCCCCACGCACATGATGCGGTCTCGCTGCGGCTGTGGGATGACCTGGCCAAACAGCCCGGATTGCCGACGCCCGGCCTGGAGCATTACCTCGCCCGCGCGCAGCGCTGCCTGCTCACCGCCGCGTGAGTCTGTCGCTGACCCTGCCGGTTGCACTCGCCGTTCTGTTCGGCGCACTGTTGCACGCTTCATGGAATGCGCTGATCAAGTCGGCTGCCGACAAGTCGCTGGAC
>CAYSKY010000602.1:0-2673 GCA_964431425.1 uncultured Burkholderiales bacterium | reverse complement strand
GGCCGAACTGCCGGAGGAGGAGCGTATGGCCGAGTTCACGCCGATCAACCGCCCCGCGCTGTCGAGCAATGGGCCGCCCGAGTTGCCGGGGTTGATGGCGGCATCGGTCTGGATCACGCCGGCGATTTCCGAATAGTCCTGCGTCGGCAGGTAACGGTCCAGCGCCGAAATGATGCCGGCCGTGAGTGTGCGCGACAGGCCGAAGGGATTCCCGATGGCGATCACCGACTGGCCCACCTTGAGGTCGCGTGAGGTACCCAGCGGAATCGGCTTGATGCCGGCCGGCACCTGTTTGAGCTTCACCACCGCGAGGTCGTACTCGGGTGCTGCGCCCACATATTCGGCCGGCACCGGCTCTTTGCCGGCATCGAGCTGAACCAGCACCTTGCGGGCGTTCTGGATGACGTGGAAGTTGGTCACCACATGGCCGGCGCTGTCCCACACAAAACCGCTGCCGGCACCCTGCGCGACCTCAGCATAAAAGAAATTGCGCTCAATGCGTTCGGTCGTGATGTAGGCCACCGAGGGCGCCGAGTTTTCGAACAGGTTGACAAGGCCGCGCTCATGCTCGGCCAGTGGGCCGCGTGGCGTGACCGCGCGCGGCTCCACGGGACGCTCGGCGCTGCGTTGAGCCTGCAGCAGCGTGGCCGTGGCGGCCAGCACAACAAAGAAAAGGGAGATGGCAAGTTTGTTCATGTCAGTCGAAATAGGGACGGCGTTGAGATTTCCAAGAGTGAGGCAGGCCTGGAACCGGGCGTACTAAAGGGATTTCACCATGCGCAGGGCCACGCGCTTGCCACCGCCGGGTACAGTTTCCAGGCAACGCTGCTTTTCACGCCAGCCGAGGTGTTCGTAGAACGACCGCGCCGGCTTGTTACCCGCATACACCCACAGATACATCTGACGCCGGCCATGTGCCACGGTCCACTGTGAGGCAGTCTCCAACAGTCGCGCACCGAAGCCGCCCCCCTGCCAGGCCGGCAACACGTGCAGGTTGTTGACCAGTGCGCCCCAATCGGGCTCGGGGCCGATTTCCACGCACACGAAACCGGCATCACGTCCGCCGATGTCCAACATGAATATGTCGCCTTCCCCCGTCGAAAGTTCCAGCACCCGTCGCCGCCAGTAGCGCCGCCGGCTGGCCAGCAGGCCGTGATCGAGATAGTCATCAGAAAGAATGCCGCGGTATGTGGCGTACCAGCTGGCCGCGTGCACGGCGGCGGCACGGCGCGCAATGGTTTCCAGACGCGCGGGCAGTTTGCCGGCCATGCTCAGTCCAGCGGCGTGGAGACAAATGCCGGCAGCGCCTCGGCACGTGCCGAAAAGGCGGCCAGCTTGGGGTACGGCGACCAATCGAGCGCATCGGGCGTTGTGAACTGCGCGAAGCGCCAGGCCACCGCGATGGTCAGGTCGTCCTGCATCATGCGCGCGCCATGCAGCCACGGTTGCGCGCTGTCCACCATGCGCTCCAATTCTTCAAAGGCGAGTTTCAGTTGTCCATCGACCCGCGCCAGCCAGGGCGCGTGTTGCTTGTCGGCCGGGCGCAGGCCGCGCTCGTAGTAGTGCTGCACGGCTTTCTCGCAAGCGACCAGCGCCACGCCGATATGCCGAAGCGCCGCCACACGCGCCACCGGATCGGCCGGCATCAAGCGCTGTGCGGGTGGCACCAGGTCGTTCAGGTAATCGATGATGAGCGTGGAGTCCATCAGCACCGTGCCGTCATTACACACCAGCGTGGGCGCCTTGACCAGCGGATTGATGCGGCTGAATTCGTCAAAATTTCGGAACACCGACAGCGAACGGTGCTCGAACGGAATCCCCATCAGCTTCAGCGTGATGGCGACGCGGCGTACGTAAGGTGAGTCCAGCATTCCGATCAGTTGCATGGCGGCTCCGGCGATCCGAAAACGCTATTTTGACGCCAAAGCGCGGACCGCAAGATTCACGGCCGCACCGCTTGACGCGCCCCGACGCAATATGTAACCTATTGGTTACTTATGAATGAAGACGAACTCGACCTGCTGTTTCACGCCATGGCAAGCCAGCCACGTCGCGCCATTCTCGATCTGGTGCGAAATCATCCTGGCTGCACTCTAGGTTTCGTAGCCGGCCACTTTGATTTCTCTCGCATCGGCGTGATGAAGCACCTCGATGTGCTGGTTGCCGCCAACCTGCTGGTGTCCCAAAAGAGTGGACGCGAACGCAGCCTGTACTTCAACCCGGTGCCACTGCAGCAAGTGCACGAGCACTGGACCGATCAATACAGCCGGCATTTCGCCGGCCGCCTCACCGCCCTCAAACGCGCTGTCGAGAACAAGGAGAAATCACATGCCTGAAACCACCAAAGCCGTGTTTCGCGTCGTCATCAATGGCAGCATTGACGCCGTCTGGCGCGAACTCACCAAGCAGGGCGAGGCCCAGGCGGCCGTGTTCAACTGCTGGCTGCACGCGCAGGCGCTGGCTGTCGGCAACGAGGTGCAGATGCGCACGGGTTCCGGCAAGTACGCCATGGTGGTCGGCCGCATTACGGCTTTCGAGCCGCCGAACACGTTTGCCCACACGTTCCGCTTCACCCAATACGATGACCCGGAGTGCGAGGTCATCTACCAGCTGAAGCAATTGCCAGCCGGCGTGGAATGCATTCTCACCGTGGACCGCATGCCGGTTGGCACC
>CAYSKY010000601.1:2027-2689 GCA_964431425.1 uncultured Burkholderiales bacterium | reverse complement strand
TTCGTCGGTCATTTTGAGCATGCCGATCGGGCGGCAGCGCACCACCACGCCGGGAATCAGCGGATAGGGCGTGACCACCAGCACATCCACCGGGTCGCCGTCATCGGAGAGCGTGTGCGGGATGTAACCGTAGTTACACGGATAGTGCATCGAGGTCGACATGAAGCGGTCGATGAACAATGCGCCGGTGGCTTTGTCCAACTCGTACTTGATGGGGTCCCCGTTCATGGGGATTTCGATGACGACATTTCCGTCGTTCGGCACATCGGCGCCGGAATCCCCTCGGTCGAGGGTCATGGGGGCTTCTCACGGGGGGGAAATTGGAATAGCCTTCGCCTGGGGGCTTAGCCCCCTGGTTCGCACAAGACGGTGCGACAGAGCGACATTATGGACGTTGTACCCTGATTTCGCCAAGTGCGAAGCTTAAGGAGCAGACGTGCAGCATCGCAATAAATCGGTTCCATCCGCGAAGTCATCGCAGAAAACCGCCAAACCGGTTACGGCGCGTCTGACTGCCACGCCAAAAGAGGCGCGCGAGCCGCTTGAGCCGGCATTCTCGCTTTATTCGCCGGAAGCCAAGCGCTTCCCCCTGATACTCACACTGGACCAGAATGGCATTCCGCACCGCTGGGTGACCTGGCAGCACGCGGTCTGGTACTACG
>CAYSKY010000601.1:0-2017 GCA_964431425.1 uncultured Burkholderiales bacterium | reverse complement strand
CTGGGAAACCGGCTGCGAGGCCTTCACCGTGTGCGGCGGAAAGTCGCGCGACACGGGCGAAATTTCCACCGTGACCGCATCTTCGATCATCGCCATCCGTGGCAAGGCGATGGCCATGAAGAGCTTCAACCAGGTGCCGCCGCTTAACAACCGCGAATTGTTTCACCGTGATCGCCATGTCTGCGCATATTGCGGCGGCCTGTTCTCACACACCCGGCTTACCCGTGACCACGTTATCCCCTATTCCCGCCAGGGGATCGACACCTGGATGAACGTGGTGACCGCCTGCCGCCCGTGCAACGAACGCAAGGGCAGCCGGTTGCCGGAAGAAGCCAACATGGAACTGATTTACGCGCCCTATGTTCCCAACCGGGCGGAGTTCCTGATTCTGGCAAACCGCCGCATCCTCGCCGACCAAATGGAGTTCCTGAAGCAGCACGTGAGTGCGCAAAGCCGGGTGCATTTGAGCTGACGGCTGCAGCGCATGAAACCGGTTGCTTCCGGTCAACGCCGCTTTCTGTTTCTTCTATCGATACTGGCCGCGCTATTGGGCGCATGCCTGGCGGTGATCGCCAAATCGATCGTCGAACACGCGTCATTCAGAAATGCGCTGGGTTCTGTAGTCGTCATGCTGTTTGTACCAATCCTGGCGCTGACCATCGAGTGGCTGGCGGGCGCCCTTTTCGCCTCCGCTCTTGAATGGGTAAAGGTCAAACTGCCGGCATGGTGTTACAAACTAACGGTTGCCGCACTAGCGGCCATCGCCTGCCTGTTTCTCGTCGATGATTTCCTGGGACTGGGCATATTCCCTTAGTCGCGATGAATCGTTACCTGCCGCCCGCTCCAACAGCATCGCGTCTCCATAGCTGAAAAAGCGATACCGCTCGGCAACCGCGTGGGCATAGGCGCGCTGAATATTGGATGTTCCCGCAAAAGCCGATACCAGCATCATCAGCGTCGACTTCGGCAGATGGAAGTTGGTGATCAGCCGGTCAACCACCCGGAAGCGAAAGCCCGGCGTGATGAAGATCTGTGTCTCGCCTGAGCCGGCCCGCAGCTCGCCAGACAGGCTGGCGGACTCTAGCGTGCGTATGCTGGTGGTGCCCACGGCAATCACCCGGCCCCCTGCGGCTTTGGCGTGCGCAACAGCTTCCACCGTTTCCACGGGCACGTCGTACCACTCACGATGCATAACGTGCTTGCTGATATCGTCGTCGCGCACGGGTCGAAACGTGCCGGCGCCCACATGCAGCGTGACGAAAGCGCGGTTCACTCCCTTCGCTTCCAGCGCTGCCAGCATGTTTTCGTCGAAGTGCAGCCCGGCCGTGGGCGCCGCCACCGAACCTGCATGGCGCGCATAAACCGTCTGGTAACGGCGCTCGTCTTCGGTGGTGGCGACGTGGGAAACGTAAGGAGGCAGCGGCACCTCGCCGATGCGCTGCAGAAGGGAATGCACCGGTTCGTCAAACACCAGCGCGAACAAGTCATCCGCGCGCTCCTTCATTTGCGCCACGACGCCCTCGGCAAACAGGATCCGGCTGCCGGGCTTTGGTGATTTGGAGGCGCGCAAATGAACAAGCGCCGTCAGGCCGTTGGCGAGAATGCGCTCGACCAGCACCTCGACGCCGCCGCCCGTCTCCTTATGGCCGTGCAGGCGCGCCTTGATGACCTCGGTGTTGTTCAGCACCAGCAGGTCTCCCGCGCGCACCAGTGACGGCAGTTCGCGGAACTGCCGGTCCGCCATGGCGCCGGTGTTGCCGTCCAGGTGCAACAGGCGGCTGCCCGTACGCTCGGCCGCCGGATGCTGGGCGATCAGTTCTTCGGGTAGATGGTAGTCAAAATCAGCAAGTTGCATGGCACCCGGCCGGCGGGAATCAAGGGAGGCGGCAGATTACGCTATAATTCGCGCTCCCAAAAGTCTACTTGCCGGGATGGCGGAACTGGTAGACGCACTGGACTCAAAATCCAGCGGTAGCGATATCGTGCCGGTTCGATTCCGGCTCCCGGCACCAAATTG
>CAYSKY010000600.1:0-2693 GCA_964431425.1 uncultured Burkholderiales bacterium | reverse complement strand
GACAACGTCTGGTACACCTATGTCGACAAGAACGACGTGGACGAGATCATTTCGGAACACCTGCAGAACGGTCGCGTGGTGGAACGGCTCAAGATCTAGACGGGCATGACTGCAACCGCCCGCAACCTGCTGGCCGGTGCCGCAGGGGCCATCGAAGTGGCATCGCAAACGCCGGCCGCCCCGCGCGCTGTTGCCGTGATTTCGCATCCGCATCCACTGTTTGGCGGCACCATGGACAACAAGGTGGCCACCACGTTGGCGCGCGCCGCATTTGAGGCCGGTGCCGCGGCGTTCCGTTTCAATTTTCGTGGTGTCGGCAAGAGCGAAGGCGCGCACGACGAAGGCCGCGGCGAAACGGCCGACCTGCTTACCGTCATCGCCCACGCCACGGCGCTGCACCCGGGATTACCCCTTTGGCTTGCGGGGTTTTCCTTCGGCGGCGCCGTCACGCTGGCGGCGAGCCGCGATGCCCCGGTAAGCCAGATGATCCTGGTTGCTCCGGCCTTCAGTCGTCTCAAGCAATGGCGGGAAGGCACTTCACCAGTTGCGACGGACGATGAATCCCTTCCGGCCGGCACACTTGTGATCCATGGCGAGCGGGACGAAACCGTGCCACTGGCCGATTCGTTCGAGTGGGCGCGCCCGCGCAATGTGCCAGTGGTGGTCATCCCGGGTGCCGATCACTTCTTTCACCTGCGATTGCATCTCATCCGCCAGATGGCCGGCCGCTGGCTGGCCGCCGCCTGACGCCCCCGCCGCGGCCGGCCGCCGGCATTCACAGGTGTGAACCAATTCATACCCCGTCCGATCACAGGCGTCGGATACTCTGGCCTTTGCCAACTGCCGCCGGGTCCCGACCGTGCTCAATATCATCCCCCTGTTCAGCAACCTGTCCTCTGCCCAGCTGCAGAGCATCGGTGCGCACGCCGCCATGCGGGTGTACGAAAAGGGCGATGTCATCGTGCAGCAGGGCGAAGTGGCGCAGTCACTGCACGTGCTGGTCGCCGGACAGGTGAAGGTGTACATGCGCAACGAGGAAAACCGCGAGGTCATCATCAACACGCTCTCGGCCGGTGAGTTTTTCGGCGAGCTGCCCATGTTCGACCAGGAACCCCGCAGCGCCAGCGTGGCCGCCATTGAACGCTGCCATGTGCAAACCCTTTCGTATACCAAGTTCCAGAAGGTTCTCGACGCGTCGCCAGACATCGCACGCCGCATCATGGAAGCGCTGGCGGCGCGCCTGCGGCATGCCGACCGTCAGATCAGCACCCTCGCCCTGCTGAATATTTCGGGACGCGTTTCGCGCACCCTGCTGGAACTGGCCATCATGTCCAACGGGCAGCGCGTGGTGGGTGAACCCTTCACCCAGAAGGACCTTGCCGGCATGATCGGCGCGTCCCGCGAAATGGTGAACCGCACGCTGCGGGATCTCATGGACCAGGGCTACATCTCCATCGGCCGCAAGTCCATCACCATCCTCAACGACAAGCTCCCCGAAGGGGTATGAAAAAAGGCCCGCAACAGCGGGCCTTTTTTGTTTCCTGCCTGAAGCTTCAGCGATATTTCACGCTGCAGCCGTAGGGCGTGGTGCTGGGATTGCTGACGGATTTGCCGACGCGCGACTCCTCCAGAGCGGCAACCAGAAAATTCTTCGCCGTCTTCACGTCGTCCAGATTGGTCGAACGCTTGTCGTCGATTGCACCGGCATAGACCAGGGTGCCGGCCGGATTGATGACGTACATGTGCGGCGTGGTTTTCGCCCCGTATTCGGCTCCCACCTTGCCCTCGGGGTCCGGCAGATAGGCGTCCGGCGCGGCTTTCTTTGCCGCCAGATACGCCTTGTTCTTTTCGTTGCTCAGGTAGTCCTGGTGCCCCGGGTTGGTGGAATTGATGGAAAGCCACACGGTATCTTTCGCGTCATAACGGTTTTGCAGTGTCTGCATATTGCTGCTGTCGTAGTGCTTCATCACAAACGGGCAGGCGTGGTTGTGCCACTCAAGGACGACATGGCGGCCCTTGAAGTCCGACAGCTTGACCGGCTTGCCGTCGAGGTCCGTCAGCGCAAAGTCGGGGGCTGGCTTGCCAACCGTGGCGGCAGCGAATACCTGTGTAGCAGAGAGCAGCGCGGCAATGGCGAACATGGGTAGTTTCATGGGGGCTCCTGAAGATTTCTTGGCGATCCGGACGGGGTTGGACCCCCGGTTGATCGCCAAGTTTCCCAGCCCGGTGACAACTGCGTCAATCGCCGCAGCCCGTCCAAAAACAACGGCCTCCCGCCGTGAAGCGGGAGGCCGTCCTTGTGCGGCAGGCAGCGCTGCGCCGCCTATTGCATGCGAACCTGCATTTCCGCGTCGACGGCGCCGAGGAACTCTTCGGTCGTCAGGTACGGGTGATCCGGACGGATCAGGATCGCCAGGTCCTTGGTCATGCGGCCGGACTCGACCACGTCCACGCAGACTTTTTCCAGCGTCTCGGCAAATTTCACCACTTCCGGGGTGCCGTCCATCTTGCCGCGGAAAATCAGGCCACGCGTCCAGGCGTAGATCGAGGCGATCGGGTTGGTGGAGGTGGGCTTGCCCTGCTGGTGCATACGGTAGTGGCGGGTAACGGTGCCGTGTGCGGCTTCGGCTTCCACGGTCTTGCCGTCCGGCGACATCAGCACCGAGGTCATCAGGCCCAGCGAGCCGTAGCCC
>CAYSKY010000599.1:0-2694 GCA_964431425.1 uncultured Burkholderiales bacterium | reverse complement strand
CAAGCGCTTCGTGCCCCTGCTCAAGTCGGACGGCCTGCTGTTTGCCGGCCACTCGGAAAGCCTGTTCCACGTCAGCCATCTCTTCCAGCTCAAGGGCAAGACCGTTTATGCCCTGTCGCCCCGCTGGAACGCCAAGGCGAGCGCATGAGCGTCGTGACGACACGTCCCGCCGGCAATTCGCCACCGATCCTGACCGGGATCGACAGCGGCTGTTTCGCGACCAATTTCTATCACGACCGCGTGCACGGTCTGGATGCGGCCAAGCTGTTGCCGGGGGAATATTTCGCCACCGACGAGGACATGATCATCGTCACCGTGCTGGGCTCCTGTGTATCCGCCTGCATCCGCGATACCGAGCTGGGTCTCGGTGGAATGAACCATTTCATGCTGCCGGACGCCGACCCGGACAAGGATGTTTCCGGTCCGCTGTCGAAGGCCGCACGCTACGGCAGCTTTGCCATGGAAGTACTGATCAACCACCTTCTGAAAATGGGTGCACGCCGCAGCCGGCTGGAAGCCAAGGTGTTCGGCGGCGGCAACGTCCTGCCCGGTTTCACCAAGATGAATGTCGGACAGCGCAACGCCGATTTCGTGCTGCAGTTCCTGCGGTCTGAACAGATCCGCGTGACCGCACGGGACCTGGTTGACACCTGCCCGCGCAAGGTTTTTTTCTTTCCGGCCTCCGGCAAGGTGCTGGTGAAACGCATGACCGTGATGCGCAACACCACCATCCTGCAACGCGAAGCCGACTACCGGAAACAGCTTGACCAAAACCGCGGCGGTGGTGACATCGAATTGTTCTAGCCCCCGGGTCGTGGCAGCCGTGCGGCGACCCTGCGGACAACCCAATGCCCCGCATGCCCGCCGACACCGCGCCCACCCAGAAAACCAACAAGGAACCGAATCGTGCTTGCGGCAACCCCCTCGATAGCCCGGAAAATCAAAGTCCTGATCATCGATGATTCCGCGCTGATCCGCACCCTGCTCACCGAGATCATCAACCGCCAGCGCGACATTACCGTGGTCGGCGCCGCCGCGGACCCACTGGTGGCGCGCGAGATGATCCGCGAGCGCAATCCCGACGTGCTCACGCTCGACGTCGAAATGCCGCGCATGGACGGCCTTGAATTTCTCGAGAAGCTGATGACTCTGCGGCCGATGCCGGTGGTGATGGTGTCCACGCTGACCGAACGCGGTGCGGAAGCGACCATGCGCGCCCTCGAACTTGGTGCCATCGACTACGTCACCAAACCGAAGATCGACATCCATCACGGCGTGTCCGAGGCCGGCCAGGAAATCGTCGACAAGATCCGCATTGCAGCGGCCGCCAAGATGCGCGCCGCCGCGCCGCCCTCTGCCCCGCGGCTGGCACTGGCACCGGTGGGCAACCGTCGCACCAGTACCGAAAAACTCATCATCATCGGCGCGTCCACCGGCGGCACCGAGGCGATCAAGGAAGTGCTGATGCAACTCCCGCCGGACAGTCCCGGCATCCTCATCGCCCAGCATATGCCGGCCGGATTCACCTTCAATTTCGCGCAACGCCTGGATACCCTGTGCCGGATCAAGGTCACCGAGGCCGTGGACGGCGAGCGCGTGCTGCCGGGTCACGCCTACATCGCCCCGGGCGGGCGCCACCTGGCGCTGGACAAGAGCGGCGCCAACTACATCGTGCGGATCCTCGATACCGAACTCGTCAACCGCCACAAACCATCGGTGGAAGTGCTGTTCAAATCTGCTGCCAAGCACGCCGGACGCAACGTGCTGGGGGTCATGCTCACCGGCATGGGCAAGGACGGCGCCACCGCCATGCTGGAGATGAAAAAAGCGGGGGCGTACAACTTTGCGCAGGACGAAGCCAGCTGCGTGGTGTTCGGCATGCCCAAGGAAGCGATTGCCACGGGGGCGGTGGATGAAGTACTGCCGCTCAACAAGATCGCCAGCCGCCTGCTCGCGCAAGTCAGTGCCGCGGGTGCCGATCGGTTCCGGGTATAGACCAGCGCCAAGCGGCGTGCTGCCCGGCTTCAGTCGCAGCGGAGAGTCAGTCCACCAACCCGTGCTTGAGCGCGTAGTGGGTCAGTTCGGCATTGTTCTCGAGACCCATCTTTTCGAGGATGCGCGCGCGATACACGCTGACCGTCTTGGGTGACAGCGCAAGCGCCTCGGCAATATCGGCGAGGCGTTTGCCGGAAGCCATCAGGCACAGCGTCTGGAACTCGCGATCGGACAGTTTGGTGTGCGGCAGTTCGCCGGAATCATTGGTGAGGTTATCCGCCAGGGCTTCCGCAATCTGCGGTGTGATGAATTTGCGGCCGGCGTGAATCTGCCGCACGGCCACCACCAGTTGCTCCGGAGCGCTGGCCTTGTTCAGATAGCCATAGGCGCCGGCCTTGAGCGCCCGCACCGCATAGTGATCCTCCGGATACATCGACAGCATGAGCACCTTGAGCCGGGCGTTTTCCTCATGCAGCGCCTTGAGGATGTCGATGCCATTCTTGCCGGGCAGGTTGACGTCGAGCAGCAGGACATCAATTTCCTTGCCGCGCATACCGGCGCGCAGTTCGCTGTAATCAGCCGCCTCGCCCACCACCTCAAAATCCGACTCGTCGGTGAGGATGCCGGCAATACCGCGCCGCATCAGTGCGTGGTCGTCAACGATGAATACGCGGATCATGTTTGTAACGACAGTGCACC
>CAYSKY010000598.1:0-2697 GCA_964431425.1 uncultured Burkholderiales bacterium | reverse complement strand
GCCTGGAAGCGACTCACCTCGGATGCACCGGTCGGACGCATCCGTGCAACTGTGCGGGCGGGACGCAATGACATGCGCAACACCCTGCTCAACTGGCTGCCGGCGGACCTGACGGGTGCGCGCCTGCTGGATGCCGGATGCGGCACCGGCGCGCTGTCGGTGGAAGCGGCGCGTCGCGGCGCGCAGGTGCTGGCCATTGACCTGTCCCCCACGCTGGTGGGGCTGGCCCGCGAACGCATGCCCCAGGATCTCGGTAACGGCTCAATCGATTTTCGGTCGGGCGATATGCTCGCCGCGGAATTGGGCACCTTTGATTATGTGGTCGGCATGGATTCCCTGATCCACTACAACGCGAAGGACGCCGTGGCCGCACTGTCAAGGCTCTCCCTGCGGACACGTTCCGCCATCCTGTTCACCTTTGCGCCGCGAACAGTCCCGCTGGCCATCATGCATGCAGTGGGGCGGCTGTTTCCGCGAGGCGACCGCGCACCGGCTATCGAGCCGATCGCCGTTTCGCAGCTGCACAACCTGCTCGGCTCAGAGCCGACACTTGCGGGCTGGACCGCCGGCAGGACGCAACGAATCGCCAGCGGTTTCTATACCTCACAGGCACTGGAATTGGCGCGCGGATGAAGTCGCCGCTCAAACTGGTGAACAGCACGATCACCCGCGGCTGGATGGCCGTGGGCTCGCGCTTTTTGCCGTTTGCGGATGCGGCGACTGCCGATTTGCCACTGTCCCGGTTATTGCGGCTGTCGCTGTTTCAGGTGACGGTCGGCATGGCCATTGCGCTGATGGTGGGTACACTCAACCGGGTAATGATCGTCGAGCTGGGCGTATCGGCAACGTTGGTGGCCGCGATGGTTTCGCTGCCTCTGCTGTTCGCGCCGTTTCGGGCGATGGTCGGTTTCAAATCAGACACACACCGGTCGGTGCTGGGCTGGCGGCGGGTGCCCTACATCTGGATGGGCACACTGGTGCAGTTCGGCGGATTGGCCATCATGCCGTTCGCATTGTTGATTTTGTCCGGCGACACCCAGGGGCCTCTGATTGTCGGGCATATCAGCGCGGCACTGGCTTTCCTGCTGGTTGGCGCCGGTCTTCACACCACACAGACCGCCGGGCTCGCACTGGCAACCGATCTCGCCACGCCGGAGTCGCGGCCGCGAGTGGTCGCCCTCATGTATGTGATGCTGCTGGTCGGCATGGTCGCCAGCTCGTTCATCTTCAGCGCGGTACTTTCCACGTTTACGCAGGTACGGCTGGTGCAGGTCGTGCAGGGTGCAGCGGTGGTCACCATGGTGCTCAATGTGATCGCCCTCTGGAAGCAGGAAGCGCGGACAACTTCACCGGCGAATGCGCCGCAAGCCGTCGCCGACTTTCGCACTGCCTGGAACGCGTTCCGCGGCGAGAAAGGGGCTATCCGCCTGCTGGTCTCGGTCGGTATCGGCACGGCGGCCTTCAATATGCAGGACATCATTCTCGAACCGTATGGCGGCGAAATTCTCGGCCTGTCGGTTTCTTCGACATCAATGCTGACCGCAATTCTCGCTGGCGGTGCTCTGGCTGCGTTTACCCTCTCGGCACGCCTTCTGGCTACCGGGTTCAATCCATACCGTCTGGCGGGCGCCGGGATTGTTGCCGGCATCATCGCTTTCTCGATGGTGGTGTTTGCCGCACCGCTGGAATCCGGCGCGTTGTTCCGCATGGGGGCCCTTGGCATCGGATTTGGAGGCGGTCTTTTTGCAGTTTCCACACTGACCGCCGCCATGAGTATCGAATCGCGCGGTTATACCGGGTTGGCCCTGGGTGCATGGGGAGCCATGCAGGCGACCGCCGGCGGCATCGCCATCGCGGCAGGCGGCGCCCTGCGTGACGTTGTTTCCAATCTGGCCGGACAGGGCGTGCTGGGAGAGGCTCTCCGTGAGACATCGGTTGGCTACAGCGTCGTGTACCACCTTGAGGTGTTGCTGCTGTTTGTCACGCTGGTGGCAATCGGTCCGCTGGCAGGAGCGTCACACCGCGGCACCGACCCCCATTCCGCAGGAAACAAGAAATTCGGACTTGCCGAATTTCCCGGTTGAACGTAACGGATCATTTTTTCAATTTTTACTGTCGTCGCGAGGAGGTAAAGCAAATGCAAGCAGGCGCCCTGACCCAATACATAGACGTTGCCCAGGTGGTTCTCTATCTGTTCTGGATCTTCTTTGCAGGACTCATCTATTACCTGCATCAGGAAAACAAGCGCGAAGGCTATCCGCTGGAGTCGGATCGCTCGGCCCACATTACGGTGCAGGGCTATCCGCCGATTCCGGAGCGCAAGACCTATCACCTGCGCGATGGATCAACGCGAACCGCCCCCAACGACAACACCGGTGATGTTCCCGGCCTGATGGCCCGCGCCATCGCGCCGTTCCCTGGTGCCCCGCTGGAGCCAACCGGAAACCCCATGCTCGATGGCGTCGGGCCCGGTGCCTACGCAATCCGGCCGGACATCCCGGACAAAACGTTTGACGGTCACGACAAGATCGTACCGATGCGGATCGCAACGGAGTTCCATTTCTCGAGCGGCGATCCCATGCCCATCGGCATGGATGTGATCGGCGCCGATGACAAGATCGGCGGCGAAGTGGTCGAAGCCTGGGTCGATCGTTCGTAATGCGTACTGCGATACCTGGAAGTCAGGGTGGGCGGCGC
>CAYSKY010000597.1:0-2702 GCA_964431425.1 uncultured Burkholderiales bacterium | reverse complement strand
GGCGGGATTGCCGCGCCAGGCGCGGTAGTCGCTCATGTCGTCGGTGACCAGCGGCGGGGCCTCGGGTCCCGAGTATTCGTAAACCAGGGATGTGCTGAGCACATCCGGCCAGCAGGCAATCTCGGTGAGGATCGCGGCAGCGCTGCGCACTTCTGGTGCATCGGCGGTGCCGGCGGTATCTTCCATCACGATTACCACGCGGCCATCGCCGGGATTGAGGGCAATGTCCACACCCGGCAATGCAGCCAGCTGGCCCAGCGTGGCGGGGAGGTTTTCGGGCTTTACACGAACGACGGCGCCGAGGATGCTCATGGGGTATGCCCTGTTTTAGTGCATTGGCGTACATTACTGCGCTGTACGCCGTCAGGTTTGATCCATATCAAACGTGCCATGGTAGCCAGCGTTACCTTTTTATTACCTTGATAAATCTTAGGAAAAGAAACTTTTTGCGCGGCCGCGTAACGGAAAAAACGGAGGCGCCGGCACGTCCGCCATGGTCGGTGTTGCCGGATTCGGCGTTCGTTTCCAGTTGCTCCCGCTGCGGCGATTGCTTGCGGGCCTGCCCGGCCAAGGTGCTGTCGGCAGGTGACGGCGGCTTCCCGGTCATCAGCTTTGCGCAAGCCGGCTGCACCCTGTGCGGCGACTGCGCCGCGGCCTGCCAGACCGGCGCCATCACCAAGTCAGCGCAGCCCGTGCCCTTCCCCTGGCGGGTGAAGGTCAGCGAGGTTTGCCTGAATCAGAAAGGTGTGGAATGCCGCGTGTGCGGCGACGCCTGCGATGCGCGGGCGCTTTTGTTCAAGCCGGCGCTGGGCGGGATCTCAAAATTGCAGATCGATCTTGATGCCTGCACCGGCTGCGGAGAATGCGTGGCGGTGTGCCCGGTGGGGGCAATTGTGGTCGGGCCGGACTAGGCCAAACTCAAGCACTGGCGCGCCTTTCAGGGCATTTTTGGCCTGGGAGGCGCATAGATGCTGGGGTTTGTTACTGCTAGGGGCGTGCGTGCTCTGGGTGGGTGGTGCCAATTGGAAGGCCGAGAAATCCCCCTCAGTCCCCCTTTAGAAGAGGGGGAGGTAGATCGTGCCAGTGTGGCGAGCATTGCATACGTGAAACACATCGGCCCGCTCAACTCGAAGCACTTCCCCCTTTCTTAAAGGGGGACTGAGGGGGATTTGCGGCGCCCAAAAGAAACACGTGACTCAAAAGCAATTGGACCCCGGCCTACACCGGGGAAAGGCAAATGCGGATGCCAGTCGCGGTCAGGCTACAACCGCTGCATCACCAAATCCGCATCCCCCCAGGCCTTCTCCCACTTGGCTTTCATTGCAGCCGCATCCGCCGACTTGCCCTGCTTCATCAACGCCAGCGTCAACCCACGCAGCGCCCAGCCGGAACCCGGTTGCTCCGCCAGATCATCGCGGAAGGCCTTCTCCGCATCCACCCAGCGTTTGGCTTTCAGGTACACCTGCCCCAGCAGCATGCGGGAACCCGCACCCAGCAGCGGCGGCTCGCGCGCTTCGATCTCGTCTTCCACACCAACGCTAGCTTTGGCTGCCGCAATGGCGGCCTCCATGTCTCCTGCGGCCATCGCAATTTCTGCCCGCTGCCACAGCAGCAGGGTTTCGATCACCGGCAGGATGAATTTCTCTTCATCGCCGGGGCGGCGTTTGGATTTGATCTCGGCGACCATGGCTTCCAGCGGAGCGCCGGCTTTCTTCGCATCCGCCAGCTTGCCCAGGTTGGCCAATGCCGCCGCGCGCGCGTAGCCATTCAGTGCCGTGCCAAATTTTTCTTCGGCTTTGGGGACCGGCTCAGCCAGCACATCTTCCCAGCGCTGCAAACGCACCAGCGAGAGCACCGGCAGGCCGCGCTGGTATTCGTTGTACATGTAGGTGCCTTTTTCACCGCGCTTGGCGATGCGGCGGGCGGTTTCGAGGGCGGTGTCGGCGCGGCCGTCCATCATCGAGGCGAACCACAGGAAATGCAGGTTGTGCGGGTCCCAGTTTTTGACGACCTTGAAGTTCTGATCCTTCAACTGCTCAGCAAGCTTCACTTCCTGCCCCACGGCCGTCTGGTTGGCGCGCACGGCGTCGCCATAGCGTGCGACGCGGATGTAGATGTGCGCCGGCATGTGGATGAGGTGCGGCGACATGGGCGCCAGCTTGCCCAGCTTGTCGGCGGCGGCTTCGGCGCGCTGCGGCTCGCGCGAGGAATCCATGGCGTGGATGAGGTAATGGTTGAGGCCGGTGTGATCCGGGTGCTTTTGCAGCACGCGCTCGATGTGCGAGGCCACCACGCCGATCTGCCCGACGGCTGCACCCGTCTTGCGGTTCCACCAGTCGTCTGTGGTGGCCACCATCACGGCCTCGGCATAAAGCGAGGCAATGTCGGCGTCATCCGGATACGCGGCCACCAGTTCGCGCAGGTGCGCGGCGTACACAATGTCCAGCGGATCGGCCTCGCGCGAACTCTTGGTGCCGCAGATATCGCTGGGCAGCACCTTCACGTCCTTGGCCTGCACGCCCACGCCGCCGTAGCGCGCGATCATGGCTTCGATCAGCGCCCGCTCGCGTGGCGTGGCGTTCACGGCATTCTGCCGCGCCAGCACCGCATAGCGGCGCATCTCGGTCATCGATTCGCGCTCCGGCGCATTGATGTTCGGCCCCAGCTGCCACGCCACACCCCAGGCGCACATGGCACAGCCC
>CAYSKY010000596.1:0-2702 GCA_964431425.1 uncultured Burkholderiales bacterium | reverse complement strand
AATCGCTGCCCAGCCGGCTGACGCTGGACTTTCGCGACATCTTTTCCGAGGGGTTGGCGTTCTTCCGCATCAACGGTGACGTCGATATCAGGAGCGGTGTGATGACCACCGACAACTTCGAGATCAAGGGACCGGCCGCACACATCAACACCGCGGGTGAAGTGACCCTGCCGACCGAGCGCGTGAAATTGCATTCCAAGGTGCAGCCGCAGGTAGGCGAAACGGCGGCAATCGGTGCCGCCGCCATTCTGACCCCGGCCGTGGGCGCCGGTGTGTATGCGGTGTCCAAACTGCTGCAGGGTGCGCTTTCCTATGAGCTGTCGATTACCGGAACATGGGATAATCCGCAGGTCGAAGAACTGAAAAGAAACGCGCCGCCCGCGGCGTCCAACGCCTCTCCCGCGGCCGTCCCCGCGCCATCCGTGCCCAAGAAGTCACCATGATCATCACCAAGACGACCGGACAGATTCCCGATGCCTTGCTGAAGGCGGCGGGTTCCACCCAGACCTTTTTCCGCGTGGCGGCCATCCAGATGGCGAGCGGCCCCAACGTGGCCGCTAATCTGGAGGAGGCCGGCAAGCTGATCGCGATGGCGGCATCCACCGGCGCGCGTATCATCGCGCTGCCTGAATACTTCGCCATCATGGGCCTCAAGGAAACCGACAAGGTGGCCGTGCGTGAAAAAGAGGGCAGCGGTCCCATCCAGCAGTTTCTTTCCGAAACGGCGGCCAAGCACCGCGTGTGGTTGATTGGCGGCTCGGTGCCGCTGGAAACGGGTGATCCGAACAAGGTGCGCAACTCGTCACTGGTGTACGACAAGGAAGGCAAACAGGTCGCCCGCTACGACAAGATTCACCTCTTCAACCTGGCACTTGGCACAGAGAATTTCTCCGAGGAACGCACGATTGAGGCCGGCAACAAGGTCGTCACGGTGGAGTCACCATACGGCCGCATCGGCCTGTCGATCTGCTATGACCTGCGTTTTCCCGAGTTGTACCGCGCCATGGGTGATGTCGACATCATCGTCATTCCCTCGGCGTTTACCGCCACTACGGGCAAGGCGCACTGGGAACCGCTGATCCGTGCCCGCGCCATCGAGAATCTCGCCTACGTGATCGCCCCCGCCCAGGGCGGCTTCCACGTCAACGGCCGTGAAACCCACGGTGACTCGATGATCGTGGACCCCTGGGGCGTGGTGCTGGATCGCCTGCCGCGCGGCTCCGGTGTGGTGGTGGCGGGCATCAATCCGCACTACCAGAAGACCATCCGCAAGAGCCTGCCGGCCCTCACACATCGCACGCTGAAGTAGTGCGATCGGCGGGCCCTTGCCCGCATCAGGTGGTAAAAGTCCAGCATTGGCGCGGCTCTCCAGCCGAAAATGCCCCGAAAGGCGCGCCAATGCTAGAGTTTCTGTATCGGGGCATCCATCACAAACAGCAGGTCTTCCGGCGCGCCTTCCTTGAACGCAATGGTGCCTTCCGGCCGGAAGCCGATGTCCCGCAGGAGTTTCGCCGAGCGCGTGTTGTGCGTCATGGTGATGGCGATGATGCGTTGGAGGCTGCAGCGCCCGAACCCGTCCGCCAGCACCGCCTTGACTGCCTCGCGCGCATAGCCCAGCCCCGCGTGCCGCGCTAGCAGCGCGTAACCGACATCGACATCGGGAAGGCTGTCGCGTTTGATGAGGCCGCAGATGCCGACCGGCGTGGTGTCGCGGGTTTCGATCATGCTGAGGCCGAACCCGAAGCGGGCAATCATCGCCAGCGGGCCGGTTTCTATGTAGCGGCGCGCGCCATCGAGATCGTGGATGCCTTTGTCGCCGATATTGGCGATCCAGCCCGGTTCGTTGACCAGTTCCAGAATGAACGCTGCGTCATCCGCAGTCAGCCAGCGTAGCCGCAGGCGCGGCGTTTCCGCGACGATCATGCCGCGAAAATCAGCGCGGCGGATCCAGCAGGACGGCGTATTTTTGCAGGATGCGGTTGCCGCGCCAGCTGAACTCCACCAGCAGGTTGAGGGCGGGCTCGGTCACCGGGGCATTGCTGGACAACTGCAGCACGGCCTTGTCGGTGCCTTTGGGAACAATGATGACGCGGATGCGGTTGACGACGGACGCATAGGGCAGTTTCGCGTTCTGGAATTCCTCGGGCGGCGCCATGCGCGCCTGCGCGGTCAGCAGGTCGTCGGGCTGCAGGCCCAGCACTTCTATTTCGGCGGCGAAGCCCTGACCGAGGGTCGATTGCAATTTGATCGGGCCGAGGCCCGCGGCGCCGGCGTTCAATCCCCAGGTCGCCAGCAGCATCAGCGCAAAAAATCCGGCGATTCGTTTCAACGATTCCATGGCAACTCCCCTCCGTGCATATTTCGTTATTGCGGCCAGGCCTCCAAGGCGTCCAGTGCGGCAACGCGTGTTTCCTCGGGCAGATACGAGACCCTCGCGGCTTCCCGCATCATACCCCCGAGCGCCGCGATCGACACCCCGTTTTCCCGGTGCGCCAGTTGCAGCTCGCGGGTGAGGGTGATGCCGGACATCAAGCGATTGTCGGTGGAAACTGATACTGACAGGCCGGCATCGAGCATGTCGTGCAGCGGATGCGCAGCCACCGAAGGCGCAGTGCCAGTGTGCACGTTGCTGGTCGGGCAGACCTCGAAGTGCAGACCGTGATAGCGCGCTTTCTCCAGCCAGTGCTTCTGTTCGTCGGCGT
>CAYSKY010000595.1:591-2702 GCA_964431425.1 uncultured Burkholderiales bacterium | reverse complement strand
CCCGGATCGCGCCGCAGCCAAGCGTGCGTTCGAGGCGATGATGGAGATGGGCAAGATCGATATTGCGGCGATTGAGGCGGCGCGGCGGGGTTGAATTCGGTAGCGCTTGAGGCCCCCCAAATGGCGCTTCAAATATTGAAACACAAGCACTGGCGCGGCCTTTCAGGCACTTTTGGCCTGTAAGCCGCGCCAGTGCTTGTGCTTGGCATTGTTATCGGGCTGAATGAGCAACCCGCACCGGTTTGCGCTTAGACTCCGCAAGCGCACCGCGAAGTCAACTTACCCTCTCGCCAAGGAATAACAACAATGCAATGGCCCACGATCGAGCAGTTCTCTGCGATGTGTACTTTGCCGCCCGGCTATCGCTTCGAAGCGCTGAAACGTGCGGATGTTCCGGCGCTGATCGAGGCCATCCAGCGCTGGCATCCCGACATCGTCGTTGGCGGCGGCAGTTGTTATCTGCGCGAAGATTTCTACGATCGCTACGTGTCGTTTGATGGCGGGCGGGAAAAGCCGGTCATGGTCTGCCTGTTTCGGCATGGCGATGCACTTGCCGGCATGTGGTCCTGGGAGCAGGAGCCAGTTGCGCTGACACTGTATGCGCGGCTGATTGTCATCGACCCCGCGCACCGCAGCGCGAAACTCGCCTCACAGGTGATGCCGCTGGCGGAACTGGCGGGCAGGGCAATGGGCGCGGAGTTCTTCTTTGGCCTCGCGACACTGAAAATTCCGCACATGCAGCACGCACTGGAAACTGCCGGCTGGCAGCTGATCGGCTTCACCTCCGGATACGACCGGGAGCAGGTCGCGCCGGGCGTGGTCAAGCGCGTGTTCGAAGGCGTTTACACGAAGGTGCTGGTACCCGAGGACGAGCTGCTGCGGCCGGACCCCAACAATCTCACGCCAAAGGCGCGCGCTCTGTTCGACGCATTGTTTTCGGCAGCCGACAAACCAGCTGCCGGAACGGTTGCAGGAGCCGCGCGATGAAGTGGCCGTCCATTACGACCCTTCGCGAACTGATCCCGCTGCCCACGGGCTATGACTTTCTGGAATTTGAACACGCGCACATCGCGCCGCTGATCGCGGGCTTGAAGTCATGGCACCCTGAAATTGTCGTGGGCGTGTCCAGTTGCTACCTGCGCGAAGACTTTTACGTCAGCCGGGTGGTGCGTCGAGGCGGGACGGACGCCGACATCCTGGTGATTCCCATTGCCTTCAATGGCGAGATGATCGGCATGTGGTCGTTCGAGCGCGAGGTTGATTCGCTGGCCATCTACGGCCGCCTGATCGTGCTGGCACCCGAACATCGAGGCGGCCGGGTTTCGGTCATCGCCATGCAGGGTACCGAGCGCATTGGCCGCGAAATGGGGGCAGCGTTCATGTACGCACTGGCAACCTTGCAGCACCCCTACGCGCAGCGCGCACTGGAAAGCGCGGGCTATCGCCTGCTGGGGTTTTTCCCCGGCTACGACCGCGTGGAAATCTCGCCCGGCGTGGTGAAGCGTGTCTACCAGGCTGTTTACGCAAAGCTGCTGGTGGCGGAGGACGAAGTGCACTGGCCGGACCCAAAGAACATGTCGCCGCGCGCTCGCGCCTTGTTTGCGCTGCTGTTTGCCGATCGGCCGGGCATGGCCGCGGCATCACCGGCAACGCAACAATGAGCGGCGCGCCCGTAAAGTTTTTGCGATGAAGCCCGCACTGGCAATGGACGCAACCGGCGCCGCAGGCATCGCAACGCCGCATTCCCGGATCGAACGTTCCCGTTTCTTCTCGCGCAGCGCGTTGTTGATGTTGGCCATGGTCCTCGCCAGCTTTCCGCTGAGCTATTTCGTGCCGGCTGTCAGCGGGTCGCGTCACTTCTCGCTGGTGTATCAGCTACACGGCATGGCATTTTTCG
Source organism: uncultured Burkholderiales bacterium (assembly GCA_964431425.1). Lineage (GTDB taxonomy): Bacteria > Pseudomonadota > Gammaproteobacteria > Burkholderiales > Usitatibacteraceae > UKL13-2. The sequence continues at coordinate 805 of CAYSKY010000595.1, read as the reverse complement.
GTTGGATGGCCCTCTACGCCTGGCAAACCCATCTGATCGCCAGCGGCCAGACCGCCCGTCACCGGGAGTTCGGGCTGGCGGGTATTGCGTTGACCTCGCTGATGCTACCGCTCGGCATCCTGCTGGCGATCGCAGCTGTCGTGCGGCGCACGAAAGCCGGCGATGCGCATCCCTTCGACGAGCGGCTCGCGGGCCAGCACCTGATCGCCCTGTA
>CAYSKY010000595.1:0-581 GCA_964431425.1 uncultured Burkholderiales bacterium | reverse complement strand
CACCTTATACAACGTGCTCGACATGGGCACGTTCTCGCTGCTGATGATCGCCAGTATCGCCTCGGTCACGCGCCGGCTTGATTGGCATCGCCGCTTCACGTTCGGGGCAGCGGTGTGCCTGGTGGGCCCGGCCATCTCCCGCTGGATATTCGGGCCGTGGTTCGTCACGGTGCCGCCGCTGCCGCCGTTCACAGACATGGCCCCCAACCTGATTGCCGACCTGTTTCTGGTTGCCTTGCTGTTGCATGATCGCCGCACGCTCGGACACGTTCATCGGGCAACGCTGATCATGCTGCTGATACTCGTGCCCCTACATGTGCTGACGCCGGTCATGCGGACCAGCGCCGAGTGGCGCGAGATGGCGCCGGCGATCTTCAACTTGACAGTGAGCGTGCCGGGCAAGTATTGAATGTGCTGTCCCGAGATGCGCGAAGCGCGAAGCCAACGGTCAAGCCTCTGATAGGCAAAACGGCGAGCGAGGCGGCGACAGGTGCGTGGCTGCTAGAGTTGCTAAACGCCACATCGGGTTATCACCGCGTTCCATGAAATTGCCGCCATATCGACCGATTGTTCCCTCAGCC
>CAYSKY010000594.1:0-2705 GCA_964431425.1 uncultured Burkholderiales bacterium | reverse complement strand
ACCGCTGCCGGACATTTCCTCACCCAGCACATTCCACGGTTCGATGGCCTGCCGCAATTCCATTTCCACGCCCTGGTAGGCCACGCTGCCAAAGCGCGGAAAGCGGAATTCCAGGAACGGCGCAAACCATTCGAACTTGACGGGATAGCCGGCGGCAGCAAGGTCATCACAGACGGCGCGCATGTCTTGCGCGACAAAGTAGGGCAGCATGAATCGGTCGTGAAGTTCCGTACCCCAGCGAATCAGATTGCGGCGGTACGGCGTCTTCCAGAAGCGTGCAATCAGGGCGCGCAGCAGCAGCATCTGGGTCAACGACATCTGTGCGTGCGGCGGCATTTCAAAGGCGCGGAATTCCAGCAGCCCGAGTCGCCCGGTCGGGCCGTCCGGGGAGTAGAGCTTGTCGATGGAAAATTCCGCACGATGGGTGTTGCCCGTGAGATCGACCAGGAAATTGCGCAGCAGACGATCCACCAGCCACGGTTTGTCCGACTCTTTCCCGGGCTTGAGGTGCTCGTCCATCTGTTCAAAGGCAATTTCCAGCTCATAAAGCGTGTCGCTGCGCGCTTCGTCCACGCGCGGGCTCTGCGAGGTGGGGCCGATGAAGGTGCCTGAAAACAGGTACGACAGGGCAGGATGATTCTGCCAGTAGGTGATGAGCGAGCGCAGCAGGTCGGGACGCCGCAGCATGGGGCTATCCACCGGCGTGACGCCGCCAACGGTCACGTGGTTGCCGCCACCGGTTCCGGTGTGACGGCCGTCCAGCATGAATTTTTCCGTGCCGAGGCGCGACAGCCGGGCCTCTTCATACAAGGCGGTGGTATTGGCAACCAGATCCGGCCAGCGTGCGGCCGGATGTATGTTGACCTCGATGACGCCCGGATCCGGGGTCAAGGCGAACTTGTTGATCCGCTTGTCCGATGGCGGCGTATAGCCTTCCAGCCGCAATGGCTGGCGGGCCACGGCTGCGGTGGCCTCGATCGCCGCCACCAGATTCAGGTAGTCCTCCAACTGTTCCACAGGCGGCAGGAATACGTGCAGGATGCCTTCGCGCACTTCAACGCAGAGTGCTGTGCGGACAATTTCCGGTGCTGACTTGCCTTTTTCAAGCGCGGGCCTGGCGGGCTTGGCCGAAGCCTTCGCGCCGCTCGTTGCTGCAGGCGTGGTGTCCGACAATGCATCCTGCGAGGCGAATGGGTCGCCGGGAATCACAAGGGCCGCATCCTCAGGTGCCACCCAGGGGAGCGAGGCCAGCGGAAGCCGGAAGCCCATGGGTGAATCACCTTCGAGCAAGTAGATATTCGGCGTATTCAGCGGCCAAAGGCTGGAAATCCAGCGGGTGGCCGGGGAGGTCTTTTCGGCTGCGGTAGCAGCCACCCGCAGAGGCAGCACATAACCGACCGGCTCGCCGATGCCTCCCGCCAGTTGAGTCAGCAGCTTGCCCCGCGCGGCGGGCGTCTTGAGTTGCGGGTCCAGTGGATCGATATTCGAGGGCAGGTCGGCCTCGGCCTTGATGGTGCGCCACACACTTTCATAGGCCGGCATGGCGTAATCCGGGTGCAGGCCCAGTTTGCCCGCCAACGCACGCGCAAAAGCAGCGGCATCGGCTGGTTTGCCGGCCGTAACCGGGGCAACAGCGATGAGCGACTCATCCTTCCAGACGGCAATGCCATCCGGGCGCCAGTAGCAGGACAGTGCCCAACGCGGAAGCGGCTCCCCGGGGTACCACTTGCCCTGGCCAAAGTGCAGCATGGCCCCCGGCGCGAAGCGCGGCTTGAGGCGCTTCAACAACTCCAGCGAAAGCGCAAATTTCTTGGGCGACATCGCCGTGATATTCCATTCCGGCCCATCCATGTCGTCGATGGAGACAAACGTGGGCTCGCCACCCATCGTCAGCCGCACGTCGCCTTCCTGCAGTTCCTTGTCGATGGCTTCGCCGAGAGCGAGGATCCCGGCCCACTGTGCCTCGTTGTATGGTTTGGTGACGCGCGGATCTTCGTGGATGCGCGTGACTTTCATCTGGAAGTCGAGCACCGATTCGCACACATCGGTGAAACCGGAAACCGGCGCGGCAGAGGAAGGAATGGCGGTGCAGGCCAGCGGTATGTGGCCCTCGCCGGCCAGCAGGCCCGAGGTGGGGTCCAATCCCACCCAGCCTGCACCCGGCAGATAGGCCTCCGCCCACGCGTGGAGGTCGGTGAAGTCCTTGTCGGTGCCACTGGGACCATCCAACGCTTTCTGGTCGGCCGTCAACTGAATCAGGTAGCCCGACGCAAATCTCGCGGCAATGCCGAAGTGGCGCAGGATCTGCACGAGCAGCCAGCCGGTGTCGCGGCAGGAACCCATGGCGCGCTGCAGCGTTTCTTCCGGCGTCTGCACACCGGGTTCCATCCGGATCAGGTACTTGATGTCGTGCTGCAAGCGGGTGTTGAGCGCAACGATGAAGTCGATGGTGTTGATGGGTTTTGACAACAAGTCGGCGCGGGCACGCTCGATCCAGCCGGCCAGCAGGTCGCCCGGCGGACCGACTTCCAGGTAGGCCGTTAGTTCGCGCTGGTTGTCTGCGGTATACGCAAACGGAAACTTTTCGGCATAGGCCTCGATGAAAAAATCGAACGGGTTGATGACCGTCATCTCGGCCACCAGATCGACCGTGATGGACAGCTCGGTGGTCTTTTCCGGGAATACCAGCCTTGCCAGCCAGTTGC
>CAYSKY010000593.1:0-2708 GCA_964431425.1 uncultured Burkholderiales bacterium | reverse complement strand
GTGCACCCGGATCTGGTGGGTGCGGCCGGTCTTGATCTCGCAATCCAGCAGGGTCGCGTCGGCAAATTTTTCCACGCGCGTGACGATGGTGTGCGACTCTTGACCATCATCCTCATCCACCGACACGCGCCGTTCGCCACCGGGCGTGACGAACTTGCTGAGCCGGGTGCGGATATGCCGCCGCTCGTCCAGCCAGATTCCCTTAGCGAGTGCCGAATAATGTTTCTCGATCCGCGCGCCACTTTCGCCGCGCAGTGCCGCGTGCAGCGTCGTGAGCGCACTGCGTTTTTTAGCGATCAGCAGAACACCTGACGTTTCACGGTCGATGCGATGCACCAGTTCCAGGAACCGCGCATCCGGACGCAAGGCACGCAGCGCCTCAATTACACCAAAACTGACGCCGCTGCCACCATGAACCGCCATTCCTGCAGGCTTGTCGATTGCCAGCAGTGCATCGTCTTCAAACAGCACACTCAAGGACTGCTGCGGCTTTCCGGCCGAGAATGCCCTGGAAGCCGCGTCCATGCTGGGGCTCGGCGACGGCGCGGCCACCCGGATGGGGGGAATTCGGACCACATCGCCAATCACCAGGCGGTACGCAACATCCGTCCGTCCCTTGTTCAGGCGCACTTCGCCGGAACGGACGATACGATACACGTGGCTTTTGGGGACACCCTTGAGCTTTCCCAGCAGGAAGTTGTCGAGGCGCTGCCCGGCCGAGGCGTCGTCCACGGTCACGAAGGTGACGGCCTTTGCCATTGATTCCACAAGGTTTTGTGGCGGCGGCGGCGGCGGCGGAGTTTTTTTGCCGCGGGAAGACATCTTAAGTTACAATCATATCTCGTTGATTTTGAAGCGAGTCCTGCGAAGTTTTCAGCCAGTTTGTCGCAGCGCCCTGCGCGCGCCAACTAAGCTGCCTGTTTCCGGACCCAGCAAGAAGTCACCACATTTGCCGGACATTTCGTGTTCCCGCGCAGTTTTCCAAACCTACTGCCAGTGACTGTCGAAACCCGCCAACCGTGGAAAACGAGCGGTCGTTTTTGCTCACCGCCGACCCTTGAGATGGGGCCGAACAAGTAGCGATACTAAACGATTTACGCGCACCATCCGCGAAGCGGATTGCAGCATCGGGTGGCGTGAATAGGAACAATCCGGCCGAGACGCGGAAACCGCGGCGAAGCCCCGAAAAGGCATTTAACGGCCGGTGCCAAAAGCCCGGACGATTTAAACGTAGTCACGCAAATTACGCCCCGCCCATGCGCACCCTACCCCTGCAAATTCCTGCAAACACTGCGCGCGATGCCAGCATCGTGCACAGCGGGTATCCGTGCGCCGCGACCGGGTTTCGTTGACCGCCTGACTGCGCGCGCCACACCGGCGCGCCCGCCTGTTCCTGTTCGCCCTCCCGCGGCCTGCACGTTGCGCGAGAAGGAACATTCATGAAACGCATGCTGTTCAACGCGACGCAACAGGAAGAACTCCGCGTCGCCATTGTCGATGGCCAGAAGCTCATCGATCTCGATATCGAGCACGCCGGCCAGGAGCAGAAAAAGAGCAACATTTACAAAGCTGTCGTCACCCGCGTCGAGCCTTCGCTTGAAGCAGTGTTCGTCGATTACGGTGCGGAGCGGCATGGCTTCCTGCCTTTCAAGGAACTGACCCGAGAGTATGTTGCGGGCGAAACCGGTGAAGGCACCCGTGCCAAGATCGCGCAGAACCTGCGTGTCGGACAGGAAATCCTCGTCCAGGTTGAGAAGGACGAGCGTGGCAACAAGGGCGCAGCCCTGACCACCTACATTTCACTGGCCGGCCGCTATCTGGTGCTGATGCCCAACAACCCGCGCGGCGGTGGGGTGTCGCGTCGCGTAGAAGGCGACGATCGCGCCGAGTTGCGCGAAACGCTGGATCAACTGGAAGTGCCGGAGGGAATGAGCATCATCGCGCGCACCGCCGGCATCGGCCGTACCGCTGAAGAACTGCGCTGGGACATGAACTACCTGATCCAGTTGTGGGAAGCCATCGAGGGTGCTGCCAAGGAAGTCAAGGGCCCTGAGCTGATCTACCTGGAATCAAGCCTGGTGGTTCGCGCCATCCGCGACCTGTTCCAGCCTGACATCGGCGAAATCCTCGTCGATACGCCGGAGATTTTTGAACAGGCCCAGTCGTTCATGTCGACGGTGATGCCGGCCAATGTCAACAAGGTCAAGCTGTATCATGATGATGTACCGCTGTTCTCGCGATTCCAGATCGAACACCAGATCGAAACCGCATACCGCCGCGATGTCACGCTGCCTTCCGGCGGCGCCATCATCATTGATCACACCGAGGCACTGGTGTCGATCGACGTCAACTCGGCGCGCTCCACAAAGGGGCACGACATCGAGGAAACCGCGTTCCGCACCAACTGCGAAGCCGCGGATGAAATCGCCCGCCAGTTGCGCCTGCGTGACCTTGGCGGTCTGGTGGTCATCGACTTCATCGACATGGAGTCGTCGAAGAACCAGCGCGAGGTAGAGAATCGCCTGCGCGATGCCTTGCACCACGATCGAGCCCGTGTGCAGACCGGCAAGATCTCCCGCTTCGGCCTGCTGGAGCTGTCACGCCAGCGACTGCAGCCCTCGCTGTCGGAATCGTCGTACATCCCCTGCCCGCGCTGCCACGGACTCGGGCACATCCGCGATACCGCCTCTTCGGCGCTGCATATCCTG
>CAYSKY010000592.1:0-2714 GCA_964431425.1 uncultured Burkholderiales bacterium | reverse complement strand
TGCGCGACGTGCTCGACTTGTCGGCGGTCTGATGGACGAACACCCCGGCATAGGGCAGCTCGCGTGCGGATTTGCCGATGCGATCCAGCCAATCCAGCGCGAGTTCCGCCTGCGGCGGCCCGAAGTAACTCAGAAGATGTGGCGGCGTGGTTTGGTTGGCCTGCGGCGCAGACGGCCCACTTTGCGCCAGAGCCTCAAAGCTGAGCCCGGCGGCAAACAGCGAACAGGCCGCCCCTGCCATGACGCAACGGCGGCCGGGATGTGCAGCCTGCGCCAGACGGCGGGCGCCGACCGGTGCGGTGCGGGAGAGTGGAAACACGAACGACTTCATGCAGCGTGCACGGAGTGGGTTCCGGGAATCAGGTGGCGGATGGACAGGATGTCAGGCGTGGGCGTCAAACGGACTGAATGGCCACGGATTATCGTTGAAATCAGCGGCCGCTCGCTTGACGTGGCGCATCCGGATCGCGCGGCAGGCCGCCCTGGTTCAAGGATGCGGGCTGGAATGCCGAGGGATTGGCGTACTGGCGATGCACCACCAGGTAGTCGTTCACCCGCACCTCGGCTTGCTTGCGCTGCGCGGCGCTGCCGGTGATCTCTGAAACCGGTTGCGGTGCAACCTGTTGCACCAGTTGCACCGGCGCCACCGTCGCACCCTGCTGCTGCTTGAGCGCCACCACACCGACAGCCGAAATCGTGACCACCGATGCGGCCATGGCCAGCGCCATGCGGGTGCGGCGTTCCGTTACCGGATTGCGGCGCAGCGCGGCCGGCGCCAGCACGGTCGGTTCTTCCGCCAGGCGCGCAAAAATCGCCTGGGTACAGCGTTCGGAGCGCGCATCGGCGTCCACCACCTCGCCGCGCATACACGCACCGATCAGGTGATACGCGTCCCATTCTTCCCGTTGCGTCGCGTCGCCGCCAAGGTTCTTGATGACCTTGTGCGCTTCGTCGCGGGACAGCTCGCCATCCATGAGTGCGGACAATTTCTCGTTCATTTTCTCAACCCTCGAAATACCCTTGGTGAAGCTCCCTCGTTACCACCGCTTGTCACTGGATGTCCCCATCTGCGGCCGCAGCTGCTCGGCCACCGCTTCGCGGGCACGGAAAATGCGCGAACGCACCGTGCCGATCGGGCAATCCATTATCTGTGCAATTTCTTCGTACGACAGGCCGTCGATCTCCCGCAGGGTGATCGCGGTCCGCAATTCTTCGGGCAGCTTGTCGATCGTGTCGTTGACGATCTGGGCAATCTGCTTGGACATCAATTGTGCATCAGGCGTGGCGATATCGCGCAGGCCGGTGGCGTCTTCAAAGCCCTCGGCCTCCTCGGCGTCGAAATCCGTGGACGTCGGGGCGCGGCGGCCCTGGGTCATCAGGTAGTTCTTGGCCGTGTTGACGGCGATGCGGTAGAGCCAGGTGTAAAAGGCGCTGTCGCCGCGGAAATTGGCCAGTGCACGGTAGGCCTTGATGAAGGCCTCCTGGGAAACGTCCTCGATTTCGGCCTGGTCACGGATCAGGCGCGACAACAGACGTTCAACTTTGCGCTGATATTTGATAACGAGCAGCTCAAAGGCGCGCTTGTCGCCCGCCTGTGCCCGCTCCACCAACTGTTGATCGACTTCGCGATCGCTCATCAACGCGCGCCCCTGCTGGTCCGACCCGCGCGTGGCAACCGCAGCCGTGGTCCCGACCGGTTTCTCTTGCGCTGCCGGACGCGAGGTTCGCGTGCCGTGGAGCCCAGATACGTCGGGTATTATAAACGTCAGTTCAGCCATCACTTTTTCCCCTTTGAATCAATCGCAGCCGGATTGCTCCGGAAACCAAGACCACCTGCGCCAAGCGTTAAGTTGGCATGCAATGTTGAAATCCACCCGTACAGACCGGATTTCGTGACACAAGTTCCATCGCCCCTCCCTGCTAGTTGGTCGGTTTTCCCCCGCTTTCAACCCCGCCTGCCCCGCCAGGCCAGAAATGACCCATGAAACAACAATATGACGCCCTCATCATCGGCAGCGGCCTCGCCGGCATGTCCCTGGCCCTGCGCCTGGCTCGTACCAGCCGCGTGGCACTACTGACCAAGCACGAACTGCTGGATGCCGCCAGCTCCTGGGCCCAGGGCGGCATTGCCGCCGTGCTGGGGGCCGATGATTCCTCCGAAAACCACATTCGCGATACCCACGTGGCCGGCGCCGGGCTATGCCACGACGACACCGTCCGCATGGTCGTCGAAAACGGCCGCCGCGCCGTGGAATGGCTGGTCGAACAGGGGGTACCCTTTACCCGCGACGAGGAGGACAGCACCGGTCTGCATTTGACGCGGGAAGGTGGACACTCCCACCGCCGCATTGTTCACGCCGCTGATGCCACCGGCAAAGCGGTCCAGAAAACCCTGGCGCAGCAGCTCAAGTCCCACCCGAACGTGCACGTGCTTGAACACCATCTGGCCGTGGACCTGATCACCTCCCGTAACCTGGAAATCGACGGCCCCAACCACTGCTACGGAGCCTATGTTCTGGACAACCGCACCGGCAAGGTCGTCACCATCGGCGCCAGTTCGACCATTCTCGCCACCGGCGGCACCGGCAAGGTCTACCTTTACACCAGCAACCCGGACGTGGCCACTGGAGACGGCGTGGCAATGGGCTGGCGCGCCGGTTGCCGGGTGGCCAACATGGAGTTCATCCAGTTTCATCCGACCTGCCTCTATCACC
>CAYSKY010000591.1:0-2715 GCA_964431425.1 uncultured Burkholderiales bacterium | reverse complement strand
GGTGTATACCGATTCGGCCTACGTACAAAAAGGCATCAGCGAGTGGATTCACGGCTGGAAGCGCAACGGCTGGAAAACAGCGGACAAGAAGCCGGTGAAAAACGCCGACCTGTGGCTGCGACTGGATGCGCTGGCCGCCCAGCACCGCGTCGACTGGCGCTGGGTGAAGGGGCATGCCGGGCATCCCGGCAACGAGCGCGCCGATGCGCTGGCCAATCTTGGGGTTGATACGGTCCGCAGGGGCGGTGCCGCATGAGCCGGCTGGTGATACTCGACACGGAAACCACCGGGCTCGATCCGGCGCAGGGGCACCGCATCATCGAAATCGCCTGCGTGGAAATGCAGCACCGGCGCCTGACACGCAACAACTTCTACAAGCGCATTCACCCCGAGCGCAACATCGACGAAGGCGCAACGCAGGTGCACGGTATCTCGCTCGAGGATCTCGCCAACGAACCGAAGTTTGCGGAAGTGGCCGACGAATTCATTGAATACGTGCGCGGTGCCGAACTCATCATTCACAACGCACCGTTCGACGTGGGCTTCCTCAACGCCGAGCTGGCCCGCCTGAAGAAGCCGCCGATCAATACCATCTGCCGCATCACCGATACGCTGGCGATGGCGCGGGAACTGCATCCGGGCAAGAAGAATTCGCTCGACGCACTATGCGACCGTTACGAAGTGGACAACAGCGCCCGCACCGTGCACGGGGCGCTGATGGATGCGGAACTGCTGGCGGATGTCTATGTAGCTATGACGCGCGGCCAGGACAGTCTCGCCATCGGCATCGAAACCGCGTCCAGTCCCGGCAAGAACACAGGTTCCGCCGACGCGAGCAGGCCCGCCAGCCTGCGGGTGCTGCGAGCCACGGTGGAAGAGCGCGCAGCCCACGAAAAGATGCTGGCTTCGCTGAACAAGGCCAGCGGTGGCAAGGTACTCTGGCCGTCCGCGGACGCACCGCCGAAAGTGAGCTGAACCATGCCGCCGACCCTGTTCGGCGACAGGCTGCATGCTATAATTAGAGTTCTGCTCACGCGACGCAGTTGTCGCCCTACAAACGCACAAAGCCGTTGAAAAACATGAAAAAAAATATACTTTTTGCTGTGCTGTCCGCCCTGCCTGTGGTGGCCCTCGCGCAGGCGCCGGCGGCCCCGGCCAAGGGAGACCCTGTGGCGGGAAAAGCCAAGGCGGTCGCCATTTGTTCGGGTTGCCACGGCAATGTGGGCACCAAGGTTGCCTACCCTGAGGTTTATCACGTACCGAAGCTGGGCGGACAAAATGAGGCCTATCTCGTCGCGGCGCTGACCGGCTATCGCAATGGCAGCCGCTATAACGAAACCATGAAGGGGGGGGCGCGCGCCCCGACCGACAAAGATGTGGTAGATATAGCCGCCTAATAAAACCAAAAATGATCCCCCCGCCCCATATGAACATGAAATCAATTTCAACCTGGGCCGCCGGTTTGCTGGTGGCCATTCCCATGACCGCGATGGCGGCCGGCAACGCCGAAGAAGGCGCCAAGAAATCAGAAACCTGCAAAGCATGTCACGGTGAAGGCGGTGCCAAGCCGATCCAGCCGGACTATCCGGTGCTGGCCGGGCAGCACGCCGACTACCTGGTGGCTGCACTCAACCAATACAAATCAGGCAAGCGCAAGAATGCGTCCATGAATGGCTTTGCCGCGGCACTCAAGCCGCAGGACATTCAGGATCTGGCAGCATTCTTTTCCAAGCAGTCGTCCGACTTGAAGATGAAGTACTAAGGCGCCGACAGACGAATGAAAAAGCCCGCTTTCGCGGGCTTTTTTGTTTTTGCGTTGCTGCGATCAGGACCTTTTCTTTGCCAGGCAGTCGAGATAGACCGTCGCGTCCGGCGCCGTGCGATGGCGCTGCGCCTGCCAGATCATCTCAGCGAGGCAATCCATCATTTCGTGTTCCGCGTCCAGGGCAGATCCGTTTTTTTCGCTTAGGGCCGCGTGATGCGACCGCACGCCGCGCGGCTGGTCGATGGAAACCTGCTCGCGGATGGCCAGGTGCATGTTCAGGTGCAGGAAGGGGTTGGTCTCACCGAACTCCGGCGGATAGTCGCGGTCGCGGTACCGTTCCAGGTAACGATTGCGATCGTCCAGCATCGGTTGGTATTCCGGGTGCACGGAAATCAACTCCACAGCGATGCCTTCCATCGCTGTCAGCGGCTCGCCCGCGCGAAATTTGCGCCAGGCTTCGAACAGAAAATCCCGCGACTGCTCGCGGCTGGGATCAAACATGATCGGCTCCGCGGTTCATTCGACAAACTCGCCCTTCTGCTTGTACCCACAAAGGTCGAACACCGGACACTGCCCGCATTTCGGTTTGCGAGCCACACAGGTGTAGCGGCCATGCAGGATGAGCCAGTGATGGGCATGCAACCCGTATTCCGGCGGCACCACTTTCAACAGGCGCTGTTCGACGGCAACCACATCCTTGCCGGGGGCGAGGCCCATCCGGTTGCTGATGCGGAAAATATGGGTGTCCACTGCCATGGTGGGCTGCCCGAATGCAACGTTGAGCACCACGTTGGCCGTCTTGCGGCCCACCCCCGGTAGCGCTTCCAGCGCCTCGCGCGATGCAGGTACCTCGCCGCCATGTTGTTCCACCAGCGCTTTGCAGGTGGCGATCACGTTGCGCGCCTTGGTGCGGAAGACCGAGACGATCCGCGAGCAGCTCGGCAGTTCGG
>CAYSKY010000590.1:0-2717 GCA_964431425.1 uncultured Burkholderiales bacterium | reverse complement strand
ACGCGGCGCCCAACCATCATGCCGATGAGGAAACGGATCTGTTTCCAAAAATACTGCGCGCGGCGGAAGGCTCGGCGGACCGTTCCCGATCTTTCGAACTGGTGTCACACCTGCTGGTCGAGCACCGCCAGATGGAAGAGACCTGGAACATGGTCAGGCAGGCCCTGCAAAACCTGCAGTCCGGCGAATCCACCACGCTGGATCCGCAGTTGTGCAAGCAATTTGCGCGCATCTACGGCGGCCACATCGAGTGTGAGGAGGGCCAGTTATTTCCTCTGGCGGCACGCTTGCTGCCACCACAAGACATTGTTTCCCTGGGCAATGCCATGGCCCGCCGCCGTGGCTTGCCGCCGCCGTTTCCTGAAAGCGCAGCCGCCGGTCAAGCGGCATGAAGCGAATTCCGCTTTCGGTCCAGACGACGGCCCCGCCGCCAACGCAACGGACCGGCCCGCCTATCGACAGCGGATGGGCACTGCGCAGGCTGGCAGATGCGCCGCACCGCCTGTTCTTCTTCCTCGGCGCAGCCAATCTTGTGCTGGCGAGCCTCTGGTGGTGCCTGCTTCTGGTCTCCCGATCCGCCGGGATGTCGTCGCAACTGCCCGGAGCCGGCGCGGCGGCGGCCATGCATCCGCTGGTGATGATGTTCGGTTTCTTTCCGTTTTTCATTTTCGGCTTCGGCCTGACGGCCGGTACGCGCTGGCTCAACGTCACCAATCCGCCGCTGCGTGCCTACCTGCTGCCGGCACTCGGCATGGGTGCCGCCATGGCCGCATTCATGCTGGCAACATTCGTCGGCCCCATTGCCTCGGCGATCACGCTGCTGCTCTATGCCGCCTGCTTCGCCTGGTTATGGAAACTGCTGCTGTCGATGGTGCTCGCCAGCCGCGCGGACGACAAGGTGCATGCATGGTTGCTGGTCGGCAGCCTCGGCGCGGCGCTCTTTACCCTCGCCGCATCCATCGTTGCCATTTCTCTCGATCTTGACTGGCGGCCTCTGGTGCGGGCGGCCGGCATCTGGGCGTTCCTGGTACCGCTGTTCTGCACGGTTTGCCACCGCATGCTGCCTTTTTTCACCGCCTCGGCACTGCCGGACACCGCCATGTGGCGACCCTGGTGGTTGCTGTTCGTCATGGTCGCCGGCGCCCTGCTTCACGGCATCGCCGATTTCGCCGGCGCACAGCGATGGGTATGGCTGGTCGATCTGCCGCTGGCGGGTGCCTGCTTCGCGATGGTTTGGCGCTGGGGCCTCATGCAAAGCTTGCGCAACCGCCTGCTGGCAATGCTGCACCTGAGTTTTGTGTGGCTCTCGATTGCCTACACCCTTTCTGCCATCCAGTCGTTGCTGCTGCTCGCGGGGCTGGCGGTACTGGGCTCTGCACCGCTGCACGCGGTCACCATCGGCTTCCTCGCCTCAATCTCACTGGCGATGGTGACGCGCGTAACCTGCGGACACTCCGGCCGCACGCTGGCCGCGGACAACCTCACCTGGGCGGTGTTTCTGGTATTCCAGTCCACCACGGTCGCGCGGGTGGCCGCTGAGGTGTTTCCACCGTACTACAGTGCGCTCGTGACGCTGGCTGCCGTGATCTGGCTGGGCTGCTTTGCCCTGTGGTGCGCGCGCAATGCGCCGATCTATCTGCGCGCGCGCGCCGACGGCAAGCCCGGCTGAGCGCCGCGGTTCCCGCCGGGCCGGGGTCGCAAAACCTTAAGGCAACTTAAGGACGATCAAAACCGCCCTCCCTACACTGCCTGCACGCGATCACCGGCCCAACTCTGGGGGCGGTGCACATCGTTCCAGAACGGGAGAAGGCGATATGAGTGCAGGTCTCACCAAGTCGGCAGCGCGCAATATGTTTTATGGCGGCTCCTTGTTTTTTATCCTGGTGTTCCTGGGGCTGACCTTCGACACCACCCAGTCGCTGCCCAAGCGCAACAGCCGGGCGCTGGACACACCCATGGTGGCCGCAGGCAAGAAAGTCTGGGAAACCCGCAACTGTATTGGCTGCCACACGCTGCTTGGCGAGGGCGCCTATTTCGCCCCGGAACTGGGAAATGTGTACAAGCGCCGCGGCGGCGAATTCATCAAGGCATGGATAAAGGGCCAGCCCACCAACGCGCCCGGCCGCCGGCAAATGCCGCAGTTCAATCTCACGGAAAGGGAACTGGACGATCTCGTTGACTTCCTGCGTTACACGTCCGAGATCAATACCGCCAACTGGCCGCCCAACATCGAAGGCTGAGCCCTGCAAATCAATATCGGGAGATGACAATGCACTATCAATCACAAGCGGTCGCCAAGCCCTACTTCATCGCAGCCATCGGACTGTTCACGGCGCAGATCCTGTTCGGCTTGATCATGGGCCTGCAGTACGTCGTCGGCGACTTCCTGTTTCCGGCGATTCCGTTCAACGTGGCCCGCATGGTCCACACCAATCTGCTCATCGTCTGGCTGCTGTTCGGTTTCATGGGTGGCGCCTACTTCCTCGTGCCGGAGGAAAGCGAAACCGAGTTATTCAGTCCAAAGCTCGCCATGGTGCTGTTCTGGGTATTCCTGGTCGCCGGCGCACTGACGATCATTGGCTACCTGTCCGTGCCGTATGCGACGCTGGCAAAACTGACGGGCAACGACCTGCTGGAAACCATGGGCCGCGAGTTCCTCGAACAGCCGCTGCCCACCAAGGTCGGCATCGTGATCGTCGCGCTGGCCTTCCTGTTCA
>CAYSKY010000589.1:2480-2723 GCA_964431425.1 uncultured Burkholderiales bacterium | reverse complement strand
CGCCCCTGCCGTCACGCACTAGGCGTCTTTGATGCAGAATGGCGGCATGAGGTCCTTCATGTCCTGTCCCGCTTTGCGATACTGCGCCGTCACTTTGGTGACGGCGTTTTATTTTGCGGTCGCACCGGTTTCCGCGCAGGTCGCGCCCCCGGCTCCGTCTGCCGCCGCACCGGCGAGTTTTGTGACTGTCGGCGAAAAGCCGGCCATTGTTTACGATTCGCCCTCGCAGAAAGGTAACCGCAC
>CAYSKY010000589.1:0-2470 GCA_964431425.1 uncultured Burkholderiales bacterium | reverse complement strand
CACCTTTGTGCTGTCGCGTTTCACGCCACTGGAGGCGCTGGTGAAACTCGACAAGTGGACCAAGATCCGTGACGCGGACGGAAGCATTGGTTGGCTGGAGAACAGCACGCTCGGTGACCGACGTTTTGTGCAGGTCGCTGCGGCTGTGGCGGAAGTACGCGCCGGTCCCGGGGCGGCCTCGCCGGTCGTATTTGAAGCCCAGCGCGGTGTTGTGCTCGAAGTTACCAGCCCTGCGGCAGACGGCTGGATTGGCGTGCGGCATCGTGACGGTCAATCCGGCGTGGTGCGTAGCAACCAGATATGGGGTGGCTAGCAGGCGCCATGCAATCTCCGGATCGCGACGCGTGAAGATTGCCGTATTGGGTGCCGGCGCCTGGGGCACCGCTCTTGCTGTTTCCTTTTCGGGCCAACACCAGGTCAGATTGTGGGGACGCGATCCCACGCAAATTGAAGCCATCCAGCGATCACGGCTGAATGAACGCTACCTGCCAGGAATACGGCTGCCGGAAAATATTTCCGTTTACGCGGCCATTGCGCCGGCGGTGTCGGGCGCCGAATGCCTGTTGATCGCCACCTCAACCAGTGGCCTTGCCGATACCGTTGGTTCGGTCAGCGGTTTTGGTATGCCGATCTTATGGGCCTGCAAAGGATTTGACAGGCGGACCGGTATGCTTCCGCATGAGACAGTTGCCAGTCTGCTGCCACATGGTGCGAGCTACGGTGCGCTCAGTGGTCCCAGCTTTGCCGCGGAAGTCGCCCGAGGCCTGCCATGCGCCCTGACCTTGGCTGCAAACAACGCCTTGTTCGCCCGGCAGATGGCGGCCAACCTGAATGGCCCGGCGCTGCGGATCTATTCAAGCGACGACCTGGTTGGCGTTGAACTCGGCGGTGCGCTGAAGAATGTGATGGCCATCGCCGCCGGCATTTGTGACGGCATGAAACTGGGGATGAACGCCCGTGCCGCACTCATCACGCGCGGTCTGGCTGAAATGGTGCGGCTGGGCGTTGCAATGGGGGGGCGGCCTGAGACGTTCATGGGACTCACGGGACTCGGCGATCTGGTGCTCACGGCGACCGGCAGCCTATCCCGAAATCGCGCAGTCGGTGTTGGACTGGCTGAGGGCAAATCACTTGACGACGTACTGTCCGGCCTCGGGCATGTCGCCGAGGGGGTCAACTCGGCGCAGACCGCTTTGCAGCTGGCCGCGAAGCACCACGTTGATATGCCCATTACCGAGGCTGTTAACGCCGTATTGTTTGATCGCGCGGATCCCCGCGATACGGTAAAACGGCTCCTGTCCCGCGAAGCCAAGCCCGAAGTACGATGATTGCCTGATTCCTGATTCTCACCCCATCCAAACCCTGACACCTCAACCCGGAGCCCGTCAATGCCCAAGAAGTCCGCAGCAAAGAAATCTGAACCCGCCGCAAAAAAGGAACCCAAGCCACCCGCTGCCCGCAAGGCGGCCGCCGAGGCTGCCGCCGCGCTGGCCAACCCGCGGGTGACGCCCGCGCAGAAGGCGGAGGTGCTGATTGAGGCGCTGCCGTATATCCAGCGCTTTTGGGACAAGAACATTGTCGTCAAGTATGGCGGCAACGCCATGACCGACGTGGGGCTGCAGGAAGATTTTGCCGAGGACATCACCCTGTTGAAGCTGATCGGCATGAACCCGGTGGTGGTGCACGGTGGCGGGCCGCAGATCAACAAGACGCTGGAGCGTATCGGCAAGCAGGGCCAGTTCATCCAGGGCATGCGGGTGACGGATGACGAAACCCTGGACGTCGTGGAGATGGTGCTGGGCGGCCTGGTCAACCAGGAAATCGTCACGCTCATCAACAAGGCCGGCGGCAAGGCAGTCGGGCTGACGGGCAAGGATGGCAACTTCATTCATGCGCGCAAGATGACGATCACATCAAAGGACGACAAGCGCAAAAAGATCGACATCGGCCTCGTCGGTGAAGTCGTCAAGATCGACACCGCCATCATCGACCTGCTCGACAGCCAGGATTTCATTCCCGTCATCGCGCCGCTGGGGGTGGACGAAAACGGCGTGGCTTACAACATCAACGCCGACGTGGTTGCCGGCAAGATCGCCGTTGCGCTGCAGGCGGAAAAGCTGGTGATTCTCACCAACACCAAGGGCGTGCTCGACAAGAACGGCGATCTGCTGACCGGCCTCAATCCGGCCAAGATCAACCAGCTCGTTGCAGACGGAACCATCTCCGGCGGCATGATCCCCAAGATCGACTTCGCGTTGGAAGCTGTCAAGAACGGGGTGAAGACCGCACACATCATCGACGGGCGGGTGCCGCATGCGCTGCTGTTGGAAGTGTTGACGAACGAAGGGGTCGGTACGCTGATCCGCGGTGCGGCGGCCAATCGCGGGCCATCCGGCAGTCGCTAGTGTTTGATATGTGAAGATCAAGCACTGGCGCGGCTTCCCGAGGCAAAAATACCAGGGAGCCCCCC
>CAYSKY010000588.1:0-2724 GCA_964431425.1 uncultured Burkholderiales bacterium | reverse complement strand
GTGTTATTTTCAACAAATGCTGAAAGAGCTAAATTTGGTGAAATTCCCTGAATCCGAAGCGCGAGAAGCGCTTTTGGCGCTGCTGGGCCAAGTGCCGTCGATCTACATTTTGAACGTCACCGAGGGAGCGTCAAAAGGTGACAGGGAAGTTGACCTGATCGCCACGATCGAGGTGGACGGCAAACGCCACGACCTCGTTTGTGAAGTAAAAAATACAGGCCAGCCTCGCCATGTGCGTACCGCGCTTCTCCAGCTGCGAAACTATGTGGTGCACCATGACGTGAGCGCCACGCCTATCTTAATCGCGCCATACCTCTCACCCCAAGTCCGGCAATTGTGCCGCGAGGCGGATGTTGCCTATCTCGACCTCGCTGGCAACACACGTATCGTATTCGACGGCGTCTTCATTGAGCGGCAGGTCGACAACAAGCCGACATCGGCACGGCGCGAGCTCCGCTCCCTCTTCAAGCCAAAGTCTGCCCAGGTATTGCGCGTCCTGCTTCGAGAACCGATGAGACCATGGCGAATTACGGATTTGGCGGCAGCAGCCAACGTAAGCTTGGGCCACATCAGTAACGTAAAGGTCAGTCTCATCGACCGCGAATGGGCATTGACGGGGCCGGATGGCTTCTATCTTTCCGCACCGGATGCGCTACTGGATGCGTGGCGCGACGAATACGAGCCGCCGGGAAAGTGGCAGGGCTATTACACGACATCCCATGGCAAGGACCTTGAGGCAGCGATTAAAACCGCAATGAGCAACCCAAACCTTGGTTTGGCCTTCGCATCTTTCTCGGCAGCCAACTGGCTTGCGCCATTCGCAAGGACGGGAAGCCATTATTTTTACGCTGACAAGGCAGGCCTTGACCTTCTTAGCTCATTGCTGATGCTTTCCTCAACTGTGAAAGGGGAAAATGTGTCGGTTATGCGGCTCGAAAACAATGACGACTTACGTGGCATGTTGGAACCCGCTCAGGGGGTGATATGCACCAGCTCCGTTCAAACTTATCTCGACTTGACCACTGCAGGCGAGCGCGGACGCGAAGCCGCTGAGCATCTTCGACAGGAAAAACTCAAGTGGCCGAAATGATATCGGGCGAGCCGCAGTCAGCCGCTGACTACGATGACCGCACTACCACCGCAGTCAAATCGGTTTTGGTCGAAATGGGCCAGATCCTAGGAAGCTTTCGCGGCAAGTTCGCCATCATCGGCGGCTCTGTGCCTTGGCTGTTGCTCGAGAACGAAGACATGCCACATGTCGGCACACTTGATGTCGACCTTGGCCTGAATGCTGAGGCGCTCGGAGACGGTGAATACGCCAAGCTCATCGATGCCTTGCAAGGACACGGATATCTCCAGCGTGAAGGACTACGGCGATTTCAACTGGTCCGTCAAGTCCCAGCTCAGGACAGCGGCGCAATGATCGATATCGTGGTCGACTTCCTAATGCCGCGCGATGCAGAGGTCATCAAGAACGACCCGCCATTGGTCAGTGATTTTGCGGTGCAACGGGCGGACGGAGCAGACCTAGCCACCGTATTCTACAAAATGGTGGCGATCACTGCGCCAATGCCAGGGGGTGGCATGAACCGCGTGGAAATAGCGGTATGTTCGATCCCCGCGCTGCTCGCCATGAAAGGACATGCGATCGAACTCAGGTACAAACAGAAGGACGCGTATGACATCTACTACAGTGTCCGCAATTTTCCAGGTGGGCCAGACGCCCTCGCCATCGAATGCCGCCCACTGCTCAAACACGCAAGCGGTGCTGCTGGCTACGGTTTCATCAACGCCAAATTCGACACCATAGAGGGCTTCGGCCCGACCTGCGTCCGCCGATTCGTTGAAGAGACCCGCGTGCTTGGCGATCGGACCCCCGACCAATGGCAGCAAGACGCATTTGGCCAAGTTGATGCGTGGCTCCGCGCACTCGGCATAAGAACGTAGCATCTACCGAAAACTCGTGCTTCGCGTTTTGGAATTCCATTGCTTGTCAAAGGAGGCGCGTCAACGCTGCGACATATTCGACGGCAGTGCGGAGCCTAATCCGTCACCGCCCCCTTACTAGCCGTCCCCACCAACTTAAAGTATTTCCCCAACACCCCTCTGGTGTATCTCGGCGCCGGCGCCTTCCATGCCGCGCGCCGCCTCGCGATCTCCGCCTCATCCACATTCAGCTGGATCAGCAGCTTGGTCGCGTCGATGGTGACCGAGTCGCCTTCCTTGACGAGGCCGATGGTGCCGCCCACATAGGCTTCCGGCGCCACGTGGCCGACCACCATGCCCCAGGTGCCACCCGAGAAGCGGCCGTCGGTGATGAGGCCCACGGTTTCGCCCATGCCTTTGCCGATGAGGGCGCTGGTGGGGGCCAGCATTTCGCGCATGCCGGGGCCGCCCTTGGGGCCCTCGTAGCGCAGCACCACCACGTCGCCGTGGGTGATCTTGTCGGTCATGATGGCGTCCATCAGTTCGGGCTCGGAATCGAACACGCGCGCGGGGCCGGTGATGACGGGGTTCTTGAGGCCGGTGATCTTGGCCACGCAGCCTTCGGTGGCGAGGTTGCCCTTGAGGATCGCGAGGTGGCCCTGTTTATAGAGCGCCTTGTCGATGGGCATGATCACGTCCTGGTCCGCGCGCGGCTGGTCGGGCACGTCCTTCAATACTTCCTCAATGGTCTGGCCGGTGATGGTCATGCAGTCGCCGTGCATCAGGCCGGCGTTGAGC
>CAYSKY010000587.1:0-2725 GCA_964431425.1 uncultured Burkholderiales bacterium | reverse complement strand
AATGAAGGACGAGGAGTGGCAGAGCGTGATTGATACCGACCTTACCTCGGTGTTTCGCCTGTCGCGCGCTGTCATGCGCGGGATGATGAAGGCACGGGCGGGGCGCATCATCAATATCGGCTCGGTGGTTGGTTTCATGGGCAACCCCGGCCAGGCCAACTATGTGGCCGCCAAGGCGGGCATGGTCGGCTTCACCAAGGCGCTTGCTCGCGAGGTCGGCAGTCGCAACATTACCGTCAACTGTGTGGCGCCGGGATTCATCGATACCGACATGACGCGGGTGTTGCCGGAAGCACAGGTGGCCAAACTGGTGGAGAATGTGCCGCTCGCGCGTCTGGGAAATGTGAATGACATCGCCGAGGCGGTTTTGTATCTGGCATCACCCGGGGCGGGCTACGTCACCGGCAACACCATACATGTCAACGGCGGCATGTACATGAACTGATTTTGCAGTCGGCGCATCGTGCAGGGCACGCACGGTGCAATTTGGTAAAATAGGCAGGTTTATTTTTCACCCCATCGGGAGGAAGCAGCAAATGGACAACATCGAAGCGCGCGTCAAGAAAATTGTGGCGGAACAACTCGGCGTGGCCGAGGCCGACATCAAAAACGAATCCTCGTTCGTGGAAGATCTGGGCGCCGATTCGCTCGATAACGTCGAGCTGGTCATGGCACTCGAGGAGGAATTCGAAACCGAGATTCCCGATGAAGCCGCTGAAAAGATCACCAACGTACAGCAGGCCGTTGACTACATCTCGGCCAACCTGAAGAAGTAGCGTTTGTCCCGCAGGGCCGTCGGTGCCAGCCGGCGGTCCGTCGCTTCACCTCTTTCCACTCTTTCCCAACCGACATGTCAAAGCGACGCGTTGTAATCACGGGTCTCGGAATCATTTCGCCGGTCGGCAACGGTATCGCCGAGGCCTGGGACAATATTGTCAACGGCCGTGGCGGCATCGCGCCCATCACGCGTTTCGATGCATCGGTGCTGCCGACCCGCATTGCCGGTGAAGTCAAGAATTTTGACCCGGCTGCGTGGATGTCGTCGAAAGAGGTGCGGCGGATGGACGCGTTCATCCACTATGGACTGGCTGCCACCAAGCTGGCGATCGACGATGCCGGACTAACGGTGACGGAAGAGAACGCCGAGCGCATCGGTGTGAACGTGGGCTCGGGCATCGGCGGGCTGCCGATGATCGAGGACAACATTCGCGAGATGATCGCCAAGGGACCGCGCCGCATTTCGCCGTTCTTTGTGCCCGGCTCGATCGTGAACATGGTGGCCGGGATGATTTCGATCCATTTCGGCATGAAGGGACCCAACGTTTCCATGGTTTCCGCCTGCACCACATCGACGCACTGCATCGGTGATGCCGCACGCTTCATCGAGTACGGTGATGCCGATGTCATGATCGCAGGCGGATCGGAAGCTACCGTCTGCATGTCCGGCATGGGCGGATTCTGTTCCGTTAAGGCCCTGTCGGAGCGTAACGACTCGCCCGAGACAGCCAGCCGGCCCTTTGACCAGGACCGGGATGGTTTCGTGCTGGGTGAGGGCGCCGGCATCCTGGTGCTCGAATCCCTGGAACACGCCACGGCACGGGGCGCCCGCATCTACGGCGAACTGGCGGGTATCGGCATGAGCGCCGACGCCAACCACATCACCGCGCCCAGCATGGACGGGCCGCGGCGGGGCATGCTGGCGGCACTCAGGAACGGCCGTATCAACGCCGATGAGGTGCAGTACATCAATGCGCACGGTACCTCCACGCCGCTGGGTGACAAGAATGAAACCGAGGCACTGAAGGCCGCTTTTGGCGATCACGCGTACAAAATGGTGGTCAATTCCACCAAGTCGATGACCGGGCATTTGCTGGGCGCCGCAGGGGGCGTCGAAGCGGTGTTCACGTCGCTGGCGGTGCACCACCAGATCTCGCCCCCCACCATCAATATTTTCAACCAGGACCCGGAGTGCGATCTCGATTACTGCGCCAACACCGCGCGTGAGATGAAGATCGACGTTGCCTTGTCGAATTCGTTCGGCTTTGGCGGCACCAACGGGACGCTGGTGATCAAGCGCTTCACCTGATCCGCCGGGCTGCCGTGAAGCGCCTGCTGTGGGGCCTGTTTGCGGCGGTGCTGCTGTCTGCGGGCGCTGCGGGTGGCTGGTTCTATTTGTTTTCCCATGGCAAGCTTCCCCTGCCGAAAACGCCGTTCGAATTCACGGTACGCTCCGGCGCGACACTGAAGTCGGTATCGCGCCAGCTGCATGAGGCGGCACTGTTGCCGGATTCACAAACGCTCTGGCTGCTCGGTCGGGTGACGCAACAGGCTGCGGGCATTCAGGCGGGAACCTACCGCCTCGACAAGCCGGCTTCACCCCTGGAAATCCTGCAAAAACTCAACGACGGCGACGTGGTGCCGGTCACGGTGACGTTTGTCGAAGGCATCACGTTTGCTGACATGCGGCGGCAGCTGGAAGCGACGCCCGAAGTAAAGGTGTTGCTCAAAGGCTTGACCGATACCGAAGTGCTCAAGCGCATCGGGGTCCCTGAAACCCATCCGGAGGGTCTTTTCTATCCCGACACCTACCGCTTTGCGTCAGGTACCAGTGACCTGGATTTGCTGCGCAAGAGCTATCAGACCATGCAAAAGAAACTCACCGAGGCATGGAGCCAGCGCGAGCCCGACCTGCCGCTGGTCGTCGGCGATGTCGGCCGCATGCCCT
>CAYSKY010000586.1:0-2726 GCA_964431425.1 uncultured Burkholderiales bacterium | reverse complement strand
GGGCTGCACAGTGTCGACGTCGGCAAAGTAGCAGGCGGTCATGGCCATCAGGTTGCGATGGGTCTGCATGACGCCTTTCGGCTGGCCGGTGGTACCGGAGGTGTAGAACAGCCACGCGAGATCTTCCGGCGCGCGATGCTGCGGCGCAATCGGCGGTGCGGACAGCATGAACGGATGGTCGGCACCATCGACCAGCAGCATGCGCCGCACACTGCGCACCTCGCCCAGCAGCGGCTCGAGCGCCGTCGCCAGTTCGCTGCTGACAAACACGCAGGCGGCCCCGGAATTTTCGATGATGTAGGCGGCTTCGCGCGCATGCAGCTTGGCATTGATGGGTACGACGGCGAGCCCCGCCCACCAGGCGCCGTACAGCAATTCCAGGTAGGCCGGGCTGTTGGCCGCAAACAGGGCGACACGCTCACCGGCCGGCAGCTTCAGGTCATTGCGCAGGTAGCCGGCGATGGCCGCCGCGCGCGCCGCAAAACCGCGGTAGTCGTACAGGCAATGCTCACCATGGAACACCGCCGGCTGGCCTGGAAACACGGTGGCCGCGCGCACCAGCAGTTGCGCAAGGTTCATCTTGCCGCCTCGAGAATGCTTACGTAACTCGCCACGGCAGCGCCGCCCATGTTGAACACCCCGGCGAGCTCGGCACCCGGCACCTGCAGGTCACCCGCCTCGCGGCACAGCTGCATGGCGGCCAACACGTGCATCGACACGCCGGTCGCACCGATCGGATGCCCTTTTGCCTTCAGGCCGCCCGAGGGATTGACCGGCAGCGATCCGCCGGCCAAGACCGTGCCGTCTTCGAGCAGGCGCGCGCCCTGTCCGGCCGCCGCGAGGCCCATGGCCTCATACGATAGCAACTCGGCGATGGTGAAGCAGTCGTGCACTTCGGCCAGTGACAGGTCGGCAATGTTGCAGCCGGCGGCGGCGAGCGCACGCTGCCAGGCGCGCTGCGGACCGGCGAACGACGCGACATCACGGCGCGATACCGGCAGAAAATCGTTGACCTGCTGGCGCGCGCGAAAGCGCACCCCGCGCCGGAAGCCGGCCAGCAGCGAGTCGTCGGCCAGTACCAGCGCGGCCGCGCCATCCGACACCAGCGAACAGTCGGTCTTGCGCAGGGGTGCGGCAATCATCGGGTTGCGTTCAGAGACGGTATTGCAGAAATCGAAGCCCAGGTCCTTCTTCATGTGGGCGTAGGGATTGCGCATGCCGTTGGCGTGGTTCTTGGCCGCGATGCGCGCCAGTGTGGCGCCGTGATCGCCGTAACGGTCAAAGTAGGTTTGCGCCATGCCGGCGAACAGGCCGGGAAAATCCAGGCCCCGCGCCGCTTCCTCGGGCACGTAGGAAGCCGAGCCGAGCGAGCGCGTCACCTCGGGTCCCGACACGCCGGTCATTTTCTCCGCGCCGACCACCAGCGCGAGGCGCGCGCGCCCGGCCTCGATGGCATCGGCAGCCGCATAGATGGCGGCCGCACCGGACGCGCAGGCGTTCTCCACGCGCGTTGCCGGGGTCCAGCGCAGGCGCTCATCGGCCTGCAACACCAGCGAAGAGCAGAAGGATTCAGGCACCATGCCGGCATTGAAGTGCCCCAGCCAGATGCCGTCAATGGCCGCGGCATCGACGGCCGCATCCGCAAGCGCGTCGCGGGTTACACCGGTGACCAGCGATTCCAGCGTCTGGTCGTCGAATTTGCCGAACGGTGAGTGCGCCCAGCCGACAATGACTGCCCCCATGCGCGCCTGCTCCGGTCAGCCCGCGGATGCCGGCGGCAATGCGGCCAGAAACGTCTCGATAGCTTGCAGTGCCACCGGTTCGTCCAGCATCGGCGCATGGCCCACCCGCGGCACCGACACGGTCTGCATGGACGGACGCCGGCGCTGCATCTCGGCGAGTGTCTCGAGCGAAAGGATGTCGGTGATCTCGCCGCGGATCACCAGCAGCGGCCGCGGCGGCATCATGTCGAACAGCGGCCACAGGTCCGGGGTGGCGGTTCCCGAGGACATGCCCTGGGAAATGGCGGGATCATAATCAAGTACCGGCTGCCGTCCCTCCTGCACAAAAAGTTTGCGGGCCATCGCCGCCCATTGCGCCGGCGTGAAATCGGGAAAGGCCACGCCGTTGATATGGCATGTCTGCTCGACGGCCTGCTCCCAGTTTTCAGCGGGTGCTGTCTTGCCCACATAGCCGATGATGCGTGCCACACCCGCGGGGTCGATCACCGGCCCCATGTCGTTGATCACGAGCGCGTCGATGCGCTCCGGATGTGTGGCCAGCAGCACCATGCCCATCATGCCGCCCAGCGACGTGCCGATGACGGACACTTTCGGTACGCCCAGTGTGTCGAGCAGCGTGACCATGTCCTGGACGTAGCGCATCGGCTGGTAATGGGCGGGGTCGGTGTCGCGCTGCGAACGGCCGCGGCCACGGTTGTCCGGGCAGATCACGCGATAGCGCGCCGACAGCGCGTCGGCCAATTCGTTGAAGTCCTTGCTGTTGCGAGTGAGCCCGGGCAGGCAGATCACGGCTGGCGCTTGTTTCGACGGGCCCGGATAGTCGCGCGCATACAGCCGCAGGCCGTCATCGCTCTGGTAATACATATCGATATAGTTCATTGCTGCGCCTTAAAGGAATTAGAATGAAGGCTGCTTTTTTGATCCGCAACACTGCTACCGCCACGACGGCGCCGACAATGGAATCCGACCCCTACGGGCATGGCC
>CAYSKY010000585.1:0-2727 GCA_964431425.1 uncultured Burkholderiales bacterium | reverse complement strand
CAATTACGTTTGGTGCCCAAGCCGCGCGTGGATTCAGCGCAACGGCGTTCCAGATCAGCCCGCTTGCAACGGCATCTTCTGGTTTGGCGGTCAGCTACGCGAGCACGACACCCGCCGTCTGTACGGTGAGCGGCACGAGCGTAACCACGCTGACCTTGGGTACCTGTACTGTTCAGGCAAGCCAGGCTGGCAATGCCAACTTTGCGGCAGCAGCGCCGGTTTCGCAGAGCATCACCATCAATCAGGGCACACAGACAATTAACTTCGTCAACCCGCCCGATGCCGCAGTGAATGCTGCGCCGTTCTCGATTGCAGGATTCGCGACCGCGTCTTCGGGCCTGGCAGTCACGTTTGCATCCACGACACCTGCCGTTTGTACCACCAGCGGCGGCAATGGCGCCACCGTGACGGTCCTGATCCTCGGCACCTGCACGATCTCCGCAACGCAGGCAGGCAATGCCAATTTCGCGGCTGCACCGGCTGTCACCCGCAGCTTCCAGGTCATTCCGCCTGGCGCTGTTGGACTGACGACCTCTGCCAGCCCGGCAAAGTACCGCCAAGCGGTCACACTCACCGCTAGCGTAACTGGAACCAACCCGACCGGCACCGTGACCTTCACCGTCACCACGGCGAACGGCCCCGTCACGTTGTGTAACGCTGTGCCGCTTTCGGGTGGCGTGGCAAGTTGCATCGTCCCGGGTGACCGCCTCGTCACGCCGTTGGTGTTCTTCAACGCTGCCTACAGTGGCGATGCGAACAACAACGCAAACAACTTCACGCTCCAACAGGGCGTGAACATGAATGCGATCACGTTGACCGCGATTGCCGCACCACCAACGGATCCGCAGCCGGCGAATACGGCCGATGAAATCATCATTTCCGCAATGGTGACTGCGGCACTGCCGTCAAATGAATATCGTGTCACGTTCTCGGAGAACAACGCGCCGCTTTGCCAAAACGCACAAGCGCAACCACTTCCGGGATCGACAGACATCTACGTTGTGAGCTGCACCTTGAACCGTGGTGTAAGTGACAGAAAGTATGGCCCGAGAACATTTGTGGTCACGTTGCCGCATATCACCGACGCAGGCTTTGAACAGGTTCTGGTCAACTATGACCTTACCGCCAACGCACCTCTCAACTACACGGATATGTGGTGGGTGGGTGCCAGCGAAAATGGTTGGGGCGTATCCATTACCCAACATGGTCTGAATCAGTTCATCGTGCTGTATGTCTATGACGATCAGGGCCGTCCTATCTGGTACGTACTGCCGCAGGGCACGTGGAATGCAAACCGGACCGCGTTCACCGGCCAGTTGTACCAGCCGACCGGGTCCGCGTTCTCTTCCTACAACACGGCTCAATTCAACCCCTTCGGGCTGGCGGGAGGCTCAGTTGGTACGGCAACCATCACCTACAACAGCCTGAGTACCGCAACGCTGACCTATACCATCAACGGAAAGAGCGGCTCCAAGTCCATCCAGCGCCAAGCCTTCGGTGCAGACGATGGTCAAAGAAGACTGCAGGTCAGGGACATGTGGTGGGCTGGCCTGAGCCAAAATGGTTGGGGCATGAACATTGCCCAGCAGGGTCGCGTGTTGTTCCCGGTCTGGTACACCTACGATTCGACCGGCACTACCCGCTTCTTCGCCGTACCTGGTGGAACGTGGGTTGGCAATACGTTCACGGGTGATGTCTACACGACCACCAGTTCTGCATGGCTGGGCGCCAATTACGTTGTAGGCAACTTCACCGCAACCAAGGTCGGGACTATGAGCCTCACCTTCAGCGATCAGGAGAACGCCATCATGACCTACACCGTGAATGGCGTGACTCAGACCAAGGCAATTACACGCCAGCCGTTCTGATCAAATTAGCCCAACTAAAAAGGCCGCATCCTCGGATGCGGCCTTTTTTTGCTTCTGATATTTCCCAAAAAACGTATCTGGGGAAATCTAGGGCATCGCAGAGAGCCGGGTGTTGGCATCAACCAACCAGCTCGCCATTGTCTGCAAAAAAGTTTTCTCAAAACGGGAACGACACACTTGCGAGGCATCCCGCAGGGCTTGGTCTGCGATACGGACTACCACGCCTTCAGTGACTGATATGCACGTAGTCGCCCTTAGACCACGTCCCTCCAATACGTAGGAAAGCTCGCCCATGCTCATTCCAGGGGAGGCCACGTCAATGGTGCGACCACGCTTGGAGATTCGCACCTGACCCTCGATGAGAATCATGAAAAATCCACCGTGATCACCTTCGCGAATCAGCACATCACCTTCTGCAATATCAAGGAACGCGCCAATTTCGAGGACGTACCAGATGTCAGCATCCGAAAAATGCGCAAAGAATGCCGAGTCGCGCAGCATTCTAAAACGCTCGCTCAGACTCAAACTGGCAACCGGCGACCGGGGTTGCAGCGCCAGTTGCGCGGCCTGAACCGACGCAATCCCATCCAGGCATAGATCCCACGAATCAAATCGTCCGGAAGGCAGAGGGGCTAGCATGCGCAGGACTATCGCATCAAGTTCTCTGGGCACGCTGGGACGCCGGTCGCTCGGCGCTTTGGGAGGAGAATTGAGCAGTTCAACAAGCAGGCTCTGCGGGGAGTCGGCATTGAACGGTTTCTCGCCGGTCAGCAATTCGTAGAAAACAATGCCGAGCGAGAACATATCGCTTCGGTAGTCCAACGGACGGAATAGCAACTGTTCGGGAGACATATAGAAC
>CAYSKY010000584.1:0-2731 GCA_964431425.1 uncultured Burkholderiales bacterium | reverse complement strand
GCCCCTGCTCGACCAGCTGGTCGATGGCTTTCCGCGCCGTGACGCGCGACACGCCGGCAGAATCGGACAGCAGGCGCTCGGAGGGCAGCGCTTCCTGTGCCTGGAAATTGCCTTCGCGTATCGCGTCGGCAAGCTGACGGGCCAGTTGCAGGTAAAGCGGCGAACTGTCGCGCGGATCGGGCTTGAAGGCGGCGATATTGTTCTTCCTGGTAACCCGTTTCGGGCGCTCCATGGCGATCTTGCAATGACATAATGGCGATAGTACCAATTTAATACCAAAATAAACCAGCGTCAATGCGACTCACGACGCTCCGGCACATTTTTCCAAATAAAACAAAGCACTAAGCGTTAAGCCAGAAACTGAACTGCAGTGGGTGGACTAGTCCACTTTGCATCGATGGAACCAAACCGCATTTTTCGCCCGCCGGTAGCCGGCGTGCAGTTGGTAGACTGGCGAATTCAACCGCGCGTGCATGGGAATGTGCCGTGGCGGACCCAGAAAATCCCGGAGGATGGAATGAACCTGAAAGCAATTCTCTGCATGGCCGCCGCACTGTGCCTGCTCGCCCCGGCCGACCTGCCGGCAAAAAACTTTCGCTGGACATCAAAAAGCGACGCGACCACGCTTGATCCGCACGGCAATGACGAAGGCTTCACCAATGCCATCAACATGCTGGTCTACGAACGCCTGATCCAGCCGGGAAAGGATATGTCGCTCACGCCATGGCTCGCCACCAGCTGGAAGTCGGCCAGTCCCACCAAACGTATCGTCTCGCTACGCAAGGGCGTGAAGTTTCACGATGGCACGCCTTTCACGGCCGATGATGTGGTGTTCTCGTTTGACCGGGCGATGCGCACCAAGCAGTTCAAGACCTACGCATCCCAGGCAGGCAAAGCGCGCAAGGTGGATGATTTCACGGTCGAATTCGTCACGGAAACGCCGGTACCGACCGCTATCACGGCGCTGACGCAGGTGCCGATCATGAGCAAGGCATGGTCGGAAAAGAACAAGTCGGTGGAGGCGCAGGATCCGACCGCCAAGGAGGTCACGTTTGCATCACGGAATTCCATGGGAACGGGCCCCTTCAAACTGGTCTCGTTCGAACCTGGCGTAAAGATGGTGCACACCAAGAACCCGCAATGGTGGGGGCTTGCCGAAAAGCGTTTTGAAAGCAACATCGAAACCATTGAGTACCGGCCGATCACGGCTGATGCCACGCGCATGGCGGCACTAAAGTCCGGCGAAGTCGATCTGGTGCTCGATCCGAGCCCGCAGGACATCACACGGCTGAAGGAAGACCGCGACCTGAAAGTATGGGAAGGCGATGAGTATCGTGTGATTTCCATCGCCCTGGACCAGGCGCGCGACGAACTGCTATACGCCGACGTGAAGGGCAAGAATCCGTTCAAGGATCGTCGTGTGCGCCAGGCGCTATACCAGGCCATTGACATCAATGCCATCAAGATTCAGGTGATGCGAGGGCTCGCCACGCCGACTGGTCTGCTCACACCGAATCCGAAGGGGGAAGGCATACCGGCCAGTCTCGACAAGCGCCTGCCATACAGCACCGATGCGGCAAAGAAGCTGTTAACCGAAGCCGGCTATCCGAATGGCTTCGGATTCACGCTGCATTGCCCCAACGACCGCTACATCAACGACGAGAAGATTTGTGTGGCACTCGCCGGCATGTGGGCTCGCATCGGATTGAATGTGAAGGTGGACGCCATGCCGAAGGCGCAGTATTTCGGTCGCACGCCGAAAAAAGAATTCAGCGCATGCCTGCAGGGCTGGGGCGACATCAACCTGGACGCCATGTTCACCCTGAAGCCGCTTTACCACAGCTCAAACGAAAAGGGCTATGGCGATACAAACTACGGCAACATGAAAAACGCCGAACTCGATGCGCTCATTGAAAAGGCTGAAAGCGAGATGGATGCCGTGAAGCGCCAGGGCATGATCAACAGCGCGGTTGAACTGCTGCAACGCGAGGTACTGGCGATTCCCCTGCACCGCCAGGTGATCCCGTGGGTGTCGCGCGCCAACGTGACACTGGTGCACCGGCCGGACAACAAGTTCGCGCCACTCTGGATCAACATCAAGTAGCTACCGGTCAACCAGACAAAGCCTGCACATGACGCTCACTTACATCTGGACGGGCTTTTTCATCGTCGGCTTTATCGCCGCGCTGGCGCAGTGGATATTCGGTGGCGACACCGAGATCTTCAAGAAGATCGTTGACGGCACATTCGATTCCGCGCGTATCGGTGTGATGGAAATCGCGCTGCCGCTGGCTGGTGTCATGACCCTCTGGTTGGGCATACTCAACATCGGCGAAAAGGCCGGCGCGATCAACCTCATCGCCCGACTGATCGGCCCGTTTTTTTCACGCATCTTTCCCGAAGTGCCGAAGGATCATCCGGCCACCGGCCACATGGTGATGAATTTCTCGGCCAATTTTCTGGGGCTGGATAACGCCGCCACGCCGTTTGGCCTCAAGGCCATGGGCAGCCTGCAGGAACTCAATCCGAAAAAAGACGAGGCCAGCAATGCCCAGATCATGTTCCTGGTGCTGCATGCCTCCGGGCTCACGCTGATTCCGCTGGCCGTGATGGCGCAGCGCGCCGTGCTGGGTGCGCAGGACCCGTCCGACATTTTCATCCCCTGCATGATTGCCACCTACGTGGCGACATTGGTCGGGCTGGTGGCGGTGGCCATCAAGCAACGTATCAA
>CAYSKY010000583.1:1242-2732 GCA_964431425.1 uncultured Burkholderiales bacterium | reverse complement strand
CAGGCCAAGCTGTTCGCCTCCGAGCTGGCCGAGGAGGTCTGCACCAAGGCCATCCAGATCCACGGCGGCTACGGCTACCTGGAAGACTATCCGGTGGAGCGCTACTACCGCGATGCGCGCATCACGCAGATTTACGAAGGCACCAGCGAGATCCAGCGCGTGCTGATTGCGCGCAATCTGATTGCCGGCTGAACCCTTCCCGCCCTCACTTCAAACAGGACGCACCATGAACCTCACTTCGAAATCTCTGCGTGTGCTGATGACTGGCCTGATGACCGCCGGGCTGTTGGCATCGACCGGGCTCTCCCACGCCGCCACTGACCCCCTCGCCGACCTCGACAAGTTCATCGAGAACGAACTGAAGCTCTGGTACATGCCCGGCGTGTCGGTTGCCGTGGTGAAGGACGGCAAAATCATCCTGCTCAAGGGCTACGGCAAGCGTGATTTGGAGAAGAACCTGCCCATGACGCCCGATACGGTGCAGCCGGTCGCCTCGGTCACCAAGAACATCGGCGTGGCTGCGCTGGCCACGCTGGTCCGGGACGGCAAACTTTCCTGGGACAAGCCGGTACGCGACTACGCGGCCGACTTCCGCATGAACACCGAATACGCCACTTCAACCCTGACCATCCGCGACATGGTTTCGCACCGCACCGGCCTGCCGCGCCACGACGCGTCGTGGTTTCGCGGTCCGGCCACGCGCGAACAGCTGTTCCAGCGCCTCAAGCACTTTGAACTCTCCGCCGAGCCACGCGCCCGCTTCCAGTACAACAATCTGATGTACATGACGGCCGGGTACGTTGGCGGGCGCATCGCCGGTTCGTCGTGGGAGCAACTGGTGCAGAAACAGATCTTCGATCCGCTGAACATGAAAACCGCCAGCTTCTTTGTGAAAGACATGCTGGCCACACCGAATGCGGGCGTGGGCTACAACCTCGACGACGACTACAAGGCCAGCCCGGTGGTGTACACCGACGGCGAGAACATCGGCCCGGCCGGCTCCATCAACGCCAGCGCCCGCGACATGGCCAATTACCTGCTGATGCTGACCGGCAAAGGGCAGTTCAACGGCAAGACGATTCTCAACCCGTCGGACCTGGTCGACATGACCAATCCGCAGATGGTGCTTGCCGATGCGCGGCGCTTCGCCGAGATCGGCGCCACCAGCTACGGCATGGGTTACTTTCTCACCACCTATCGCGGCGAGCGACTGGTACACCATGGCGGCAACCTGCCGGGGCTCAATTCGCTGCTGTCGTTCATGCCGCAGCACAACATGGGCGTGTATCTGGCCGTCAATGCGTCCGGCAGCGGAATGCGCGACGTCATCACCTACGCCATCTACGACCGCCTGCTGGGCATGAAGACGATCGACTGGAGCGCGCGTTTCCGCGACATGCGCGACAAGAACAAGGCCAGCCAGGACAGCGCCAAGGCGCAAAAGCTGAGCCCGCGCAAGTTGGGCACCAAACCCGCCCACGCCATCGCCG
>CAYSKY010000583.1:0-1232 GCA_964431425.1 uncultured Burkholderiales bacterium | reverse complement strand
ACTCTGGCCAGGTCAAGCGCAGCGCCATCGCCGAATACGCCGGTGAATACGAGCACCCGGGCTACGGCATCATCCGCTTTGACCCGGATGGCGCGGCGCTGAAAGTCACCTACAACACCATCAGCTCGTCGCTGCCACACTTCCATTACGAAGTTTTTGAAACGCCGGACGACCCTCTCAACGAACTCGGCGGCACCAAGGTCGATTTCCAGACCGACATCAACGGCGACGTGGCCGGCGCGGCCATCCTGCTGGAACCTTCGGTCAAGCCCATCGTGTTCACCAAATTGGCCGACAAGCGCTTCAAGGATGCCGCCTACCTCAAGCAGTTTGCCGGCAGCTATGAACTGGGTGCCAATACCGCCGTGCTGTCCGTGCGCGAAGACAACGTGCTGACCCTGTCGATTGCCGGGCAACCCGTGCGGGAACTGGTGGGCATCGCCGGTACGCGATTCAGCGTCAAGGGCCTCAATGGCTTCACCATCGACTTCCTCGCCAGCAAGTCGGGCGCCATCGAACAGGCCGCCTTCTATCAACCCAACGGCAACTTCGTCGCCAAGAGAAAATAATGCCGCGTCTCAAATCAAAACTCGATACGTCCTCCCCCGCGTTTGCCTCCAACGCCGGGCAGATGCGCGCGGTGGTGGCCGAACTGCATGCCCATACCGCAAAAGTGGCCGAAGGTGGCGGCAAGGAAACGAACGCCAAGCATGTGGCGCGCGGCAAGCTGCTGCCACGCGACCGCGTGAAGGCGCTGCTGGACCCGGGCTCACCGTTCCTCGAGTTGTCGCCACTGGCTGCCTGGGGCATGTACGGCAAGGACGGCCAGGATGCGCCGGCCGCAGGCGTGATCACCGGCATCGGCCGCATCGAGGGCACCGAGTGCGTGATCGTCTGCAATGACGCCACCGTCAAGGGCGGCACCTATTACCCGATGACGGTGAAGAAGCATCTGCGGGCACAGGAAGTGGCGCTACAGAACAACCTCCCCTGTGTGTACCTGGTCGATTCCGGCGGCGCCTTCCTGCCGCTGCAGGATGAGGTGTTCCCGGACAAGGAGCACTTCGGCCGCATCTTCTACAACCAGGCGCGCCTGAGCGGGCTCGGCATCCCGCAGGTGGCGGTGGTGATGGGCAGCTGCACCGCCGGTGGCGCCTACGTGCCGGCGATGTGCGATGAGTCGATCATCGTCAAGGAACAGGGCACGATCTTCCTCGGCGGCCCGCCACTGG
>CAYSKY010000582.1:0-2739 GCA_964431425.1 uncultured Burkholderiales bacterium | reverse complement strand
AGATGAAGCTGAAAAACCTGCTGTCCAACTCCGGCACTGAATCCGTGTACAAGGCCGACGACAAGTTCGACGTCGTCACCCTCGACAAGAAAGAGTGCACCTACTCCTACTTTGCCGACCCGATGTACGTGTTCATGGACACCGAGTACAACCAGTACGAAGTGGAAGCCGAAAACATGGGCGATTCGCTGAATTACCTTGACGACGGAATGCCGTGCGAAGTGGTGTTCTACGACGGCCGCGCCATTTCGGTTGAAATGCCCACCAGCGTGGTGCGTGAAATCGAAACCGAACCCGCGGTGCGAGGTGATACCTCGGGCAAGGTGCTGAAGCCTGCCCGCATCAAGCCGACCAATCACACCGTGTCGGTGCCGCTGTTCTGCGAGTCCGGCGACAAGATCGAAATCGATACACGCACCAACGAGTATCGCCGCCGCGTGTAGTTTTATGCACCGGCCTGCTTCCGGCCGACGCCAGCAAAGGGCACGGGTTCGTGCCCTTTGTTTTTGCAAGTTTCCCCGGGGCGCCGGCCCCGTGCTGCAATATGATGGCGGCTGACTTAAAACTTACCACTTCCGCCTGATTTTTCATGGGTAACGCCATCATCATTTTCAACCCTCGTGCCGGTAGGCAGCGTGGCGCTGCCAGCGGCGCCCAACTGGTGGCAGCGCTGGCCGCACACGGCGTGTCGGCTGTCCTCGAGGAGACAAAGCACGCCGGCCACGCCTCCGAACTGGCACGACGCGCAGTTGACGCGGATGCCGACGTTCTGGTGGTGACGGTCGGTGGTGACGGCACGATACGTGAGGCGGTGGCAGGCCTGGCTGGCGGCAATGCCACGCTGCTGCCACTGGCGGGCGGCACTGCGAATGTCATCGCGCGCGGACTCGGCACTGCCGGCGCTCATCTGGCGGTGCTGGCGCAATGGTCGCAATTGCAGCGGCGCAGGCTGGATGTGGCGGCGTGCGCGGGTTCGCCGTTTCTGATGCAGGCCTCTGCGGGCGTGGATGCATTCGTGATGTGCGAAGTGAATCCGTTTCTGAAAAGGCACCTTGGTGTGGTGGGTGTAGGCCTGTCCGGTTTTGCCTGTGCACTGCGCTATGGCTTCCCGACAATCAATGTGACGGTGGACGGAGTGGCGCACGAGTGCACCGGCGTGATTGCCGCGAGCTATCCCTACTACGCCGGGCTGTACCACTTGGGGCCTACGGTTCTGCCGGACGATGGCAGGCTCAACGCCATCCTTTTCAAGGGAAGGGGGTTCGCGGCGGCGGCGGGCTTTTCGCGCGATCTGGCGCTGGGGAGGCATCTGCGCCGGCACGATGTCGAGACCTGCCTCGCTTCGAACATCACCATCGAAGGTCCGGCGGATATCCCGGTGCAGGTGGATGGCGACATTTTCACGGCGG
This sequence comes from uncultured Burkholderiales bacterium, assembly GCA_964431425.1. Classification (GTDB taxonomy): domain Bacteria; phylum Pseudomonadota; class Gammaproteobacteria; order Burkholderiales; family Usitatibacteraceae; genus UKL13-2. Next base: position 1,330 of record CAYSKY010000582.1, on the reverse strand, counting down.
CGAAGCCCCTGCACATCGGCATGACCGGCCGGCAGGTCAACGTCATGAGTTCTTCGACTGCGCCGGCCTTTCGCGGGCGCTGACAGAGCCTCTTGTTTATCCCGACTTCTCCCCATCCTGACGTGATCTGAGCGAACCATCCATGCCCGCGAAATTCAAAGCCTACGACGTCCACTGCCGAGACTGCCCGCGCCTCGCGGAATTTCTGGACGAGGTGCGCGTCGAACACGCGGGTTACTTCTGCAAGCCGGTTCCGCCGTTCGGCGTTAGCGCGCCGAAACTGCTGGTAGTGGGCTTGGCCCCCGGGTTGCATGGCGCCAACCGCACGGGCCGGCCGTTCACGGGGGATTACGCTGGAACACTGCTGTACCAGACCCTGCACAAGTTTGGATTCGCCAGCCACGCGGAGTCCGTCAGCGCCGATGATGGCCTGCGTCTCATCGACTGCCGTATCACCAATGCCGTGAAGTGCCTCCCCCCCCAGAACAAACCACTGCCGGTGGAGATCAAGACATGCAATCATTTTCTGGCCAGCGAACTGGCCGGGCTGCCCGCCGGCACCGCCATCCTGGCGCTGGGTACCATCGCGCATGCGGCAGTGCTGACAGGGCTCGGGTTGCGTGCAGCACATTGCAAGTTCGTCCATGGCGCAAAGCACGACTTGCCCGGCGGTCGCACACTCTTCGATAGCTACCACTGCTCTCGCTACAATACCAACACGCGCCGCCTGACCGAGGCGATGTTTCACGACGTGTTTTCCGGTATCCGCGCGCACCTTTCCGCTCAATAGATGGCATTCGATCCCAAACCGACGCTGCGGCAGTTGCCGGGCCTGCCCGGCGTGTACCGCATGAAGAATGCGGCGGGCGAGGTCCTGTATGTCGGCAAGGCCAAGGACCTCAAGAAGCGGGTGTCCTCGTATTTTAACAAGCAGCTGTCGAGCCCGCGCATCGCCATCATGGTCTCGCAGATCGCCGCCATCGACACTACTGTGGTGCGCAGCGAAGCCGAGGCGCTGATCCTCGAAAACAATCTCATCAAGTCGTTTGCGCCGAAATACAACATCCTGTTTCGCTACGACAAGAGCTATGCGTACATCATGATCAGCCATCATGAATTCCCCCAGATCCGCTTTCACCGCGGCACGCACACCAAGCCCAACCGCTACTTTGGGCCGTATCCCAACCCCTGGGCTATTCGCGAAACGATCAACCACCTGCAGAAAGTTTTCAAGCTGCGGACCTGTGATAACACGGTGTTTTCCAACCGCTCGCGGCCATGCCTGCTGCACCAGATCGGCCGCTGTTCAGCGCCCTGCGTGGGGCTGATC
>CAYSKY010000581.1:0-2740 GCA_964431425.1 uncultured Burkholderiales bacterium | reverse complement strand
CTGCGCAAGGACGGGCTTTCGATCCACACGGAATGGTTCGGCTCGGTGTTGCGCACCGACAGCAAGGTCAACTCTTACCTGATGCTGGTGCAGGATGTCTCGGCGCGTGTCTCGGCCGAGCGACACCTGCATTACGTGGCCAATCACGACGTGCTGACCGGGCTGGCAAACCGCACCCAGTTTCAGGAACGGCTCAAGGCCGAGGTGGCCCGCGCACGCCGTCACGGGCAGGCGCTGGCGGTGGTGCTGCTCGACCTCGACCGCTTCAAGTACGTCAATGAAAGCCTGGGGCACAGCACCGGTGACATGCTGCTGCAGGAAGTGGCGCTGCGTTTGTCCGACGGCATCGGCACCAGCGACTTCATCGCCCGCACCGGCGGTGATGAGTTCATGCTGCTCATCAACCTCGACGACGACGACCAGCGCAGCGACCGCATCGCCGAGCAATTGCGCCAGCTGTTGCTGCGCCCGTTTCATCTGGCGGGGCAGGACATGTTCGTCACCGCCAGCTTCGGGCTTTCGCTGTTCCCGGCCGATGCCGACAACGAAGTAGACCTGATCAAGAACACCGACTGGGCCATGTATCGCGCCAAGGACGCCGGCCGCAACAGCGTGCAGTTCTATTCGCACTCGATGGCGCGCGATGTGCCGATGCGCCTGTCGCTGGAAAGCGAGCTGCATCGCGCGGTCGACCTGGGGCAGCTGGAGATGCACTACCAGCCCAAGCTCAATCTTTCCACGCGGCGCGTCACCGGTGCCGAGGCACTGCTGCGCTGGCGCCACCCGCGGCGCGGCCTGGTGCCGCCGGATGAATTCATCGTGCTGGCCGAGGAGTCCGGGCTCATCAACGAACTGGGCGCCTGGGTGGTGGGCGCAGTCTGCGGGCAGATTGCCGAGTGGCGGCGGCAGCACGATCATGTGCCGCAGATCGCCATCAACCTCTCGGCCGTGCAGCTCAAGCGTCGCGATCTTGCGCAGGAAATCCTCGGTGAGTTGAAAGCCCACAACCTGCCCGGCAGTGCGCTGATGGTGGAAGTGACCGAGACGGCGGTGGTGAGCGATCCGCTGCTCGCCAATGTGTCGCTGGAAATGCTGCGCGACCACGGTGTGCGCGCGGCCATCGACGACTTCGGCAAGGGCTATTCCAGCCTCACGCAACTCAAGCGCCTGCCGATCGACGCCCTGAAGATCGACGGCTCCTTCGTGCGCGGGGTGGTGATGGACCGAGACGATGCTGCCATCGTGCAGGCCATCATCGGCCTCGCACGCAACCTCGACCTGCATGTGATCGCCGAGGGCCTGGAGACGCCGGAGCAGATGGCCTTCCTGCTCAATCATCGTTGCGATGAAGCGCAGGGCTACCTGATTTCGCGCCCGTTGCCGTCGGTGGACTTTGCGGCGAGCTTCCTCACCGACGGCCCGGTGATGCGTTGAGTCTCACTCCACTGATATCAAAAACTCAAGCATTGGCGCGGCTTCCCGGGCAAAAACGGCCTGCGAGCCGCGCTGGTGCTGGAGTTTCAACATCCAGCCGTACGCCGGGCTAATCCTGAACCCAGGGCAGTCCCGCCCGCCGCCAGCCGGTGTCTCCCCGGTGGAAGTTTTCATTGATGGCGCCTTCGAAGCCTTCGAGAATGTTGTAGACGCGCGAAAAGCCCGCTTCGGTCGCCAGGATGGCGGCAGCGTGCGAACGCGCGGCGCTGCGGCACAACAGCAGCACGATGTCGTCGGGACGGCAGTATTGTTTCAGCTGCGCCAGAAAGTGCGGGTTCGATTCGCCGCTGGGCCAGAATTTCCACGGCACCAGCACCGATCCGGGAACGCGGCCGATGAACTGATATTCGAAATGACTGCGCACATCCACGATGATGGCGCCATGCGATTGCTGGAGCGTGAAGGCCTCTTGCGGCGTGACTTCGCCCGCATAAGCCAGCGACTGTACGGCACCGCGTGCAGCGGCGGCGGTGAGTATTGCGTCTGCAGCGGGCGCAGCGCCATTCACGCTGACGTCAGGCGGCGTGGGTCTTCCTTTCATTGGCCAGGAACACACGTGCCCGGCGCGGTCGGAAGTAAACCACGTTGCCGGCTTCCACATTCAGGTGATCGAAACGTTCGCGTGACAGTTCCACTTCCACCACGCTGCCGTCGTCCTTGCGGGACAGTTCCAGGCGCACCACCGGGCCGATCTTGATGGCATGGTTGAGCGTCGCCTCGACCGTGTCGGTGCCCGGGCCGGCGGCAATGTCGATGTCATGCGGACGCACATAGGCGGTGGCCGCGGCATCGGCCACATCGCCGTGCTCCGGTGCGTGGATCTGCCCGCCGCCGATGTTGGCAACGCCGTTGTGCACCCGTCCCTCAAACAGGTTCACGTTGCCGAGGAATTCGTAGACAAACGGCGTGGCCGGATGGTCATACACCTCGTCGGGCGTGCCCACCAGCTCGATGCGGCCGTGGTTCACCACCACCACGCGATCGGCCACTTCCAGCGCTTCTTCCTGGTCGTGGGTGACGAACACGCTGGTGAGGTTGATCTCGTCGTGCAGCCGCCGCAGCCAGCGGCGCAATTCCTTGCGCACCTTGGCGTCCAGCGCACCGAAGGGCTCATCGAGCAACAGCACCTTGGGCTCGATGGCGAGCGCGCGGGCCAGGGCGATGCGCTGCCGCTGTCCGCCAGAGAGCTGGTGTGGAAAACGATCGGCCAGCCAGTCGAGCTGTACCAGTTTGAGCAGCTCCATCA
>CAYSKY010000580.1:0-2743 GCA_964431425.1 uncultured Burkholderiales bacterium | reverse complement strand
ATGTCACGCACGGTATCGACCGGCGTGTTGAGCTGGATGCGGCGGGCCAGCGACTCGGCGTATTGCACCAGTTCCACATTGGGATCGGCGCGGCCCCACAGGCGGGCGCGGCGTGCAGTGCTCAGTGACAGCGGCAGCGAGGACGAGGCGCGGGCCGCCGCGTCGCGCTTCGCAGCCTCCTCATTGAGGATGCGGCCCATCGCCTGACGGCGTGCCTCGCGTCTGGCGTCTTCCTCTTTTTCGGCGAGCGCTTTGGCCGCCGCCTGCCGTGCGATTTCGGCGCGGGCGGCCTCAAAGCGAGCGGTCTCTGCGCGCGCGGCTTCGGTACGGGCCGCCTCGACTCGCGCTGCCTCCGCGCGCGCTGCTTCCTGACGCGCAAGCTCCTGGCGCTGGACTTCGCGTTGCGCGGCAGCAACGCGGGCCGCTTCAATGCGCTGCGCTTCTGCCCGCGCGGCATCCATGCGTGCCGCTTCCGCGCGTTGTGCTTCCACGCGGGCGGCCTCGACCCGTTCTGCTTCCAGCCGAGCCTGTGCCTGCCGTTGCGTTTCCGCGAGCCTGGCCTCGGCCAGTTTGGCTGTCTCCAATCGTTGAGCTTCCAGGCGGGCCGCCTCCTGCCGTGCGAGTTCCTGGCGCTGGGCCTCACGCTGTGCGGCGGCGACTCGGGCGGCCTCCAGGCGCTGTGCTTCCAGGCGGGCGGCTTCGGTCCGTGCAGCCTCCAGCCTCGCGGTTTCTGCCTGCGCCGCTTCCATGCGTGCAGCTTCCGCACGGGCTGCTTCCCGCCGGGCGACCTCCTGGCGCTGCGCCTCGGCCTGCGCAGCTGCCAGGCGTGCAACTTCCTGGCGTTGCGCGTCAAGCCGAAGCGCTTCGAGCCGCGCCGCTTCGCGCTGCGCAGCTTCTACACGTGCGGCCTCGAGTTGTGCAGCATCCGGCGTTGGCGGGGTGGGCGCGGCTTCCGACTTGACGCTGGCGGGCGCCGGTGGTGGGGCAGGCGGTACGGCGTATGTGGCGCTGAAGGGCTGCTCCACCGCCATCAACACCGGCTCAGCCGACACAGCGGGCGGCGGTGACGTGGTGGAATCCGGCGCGGAGTATGTGGGCGTCGAGCGCACTGGCGGCGGCGGCGCGGCTTTCGTCGGTGGTGGAGGTGGGGGCGTGGCTGCGACCGGAAGCGTGATGGCCTCCGCGGCGGGCACGGGCGGCGGGGCCATGGCAACGAAGGTGCCCGGGTTCAGGGCGTTGGCCGGGGCTGTTTCGGCTCGCGGCGGCATTGCAGCCGGCGTATCCGGGCCCGGGGCTGGCGTCGGGTCCGGCGTATTGGCGGCTTCCGGCATGGGTGAAGCCGGCGGCATGAGAACCACCCGGATGTCGGGCACTTCGACGCGCCGTTCTTTCCAGGGAGCGCCGATGCCGGGGAGGCCCTTGCCGTCGCCAAAGGTCAGGCTCAGCAGCAGGGCGTGCATCAATATTGAGGGCAGCAGCGCGATCGCCATGCGCCGCCAGGCGTGTGGATTTGGGGCCTGCCAGGGCATTTGCTCGGCAGGTTCCAGGCGGCTATTCAAGGGTTCGGAGGCGGGATTGCGCACGGTTTCGCGGTCACGCCGGCCGGGGTCGCGGCGCGCGGGGCGAGCCGGCACCAGGCCGGGCAGAGCCACGACTGGGCAATGGGGAAATACCAATGAACCACATCCGGTCCGAATCCTTTCTGGCAAAAAGTGGTGCACGACCCGGCGCCGAGAATATCACCGGTGGGTCTGCCATAACCCGACCGCGGCGTGTCGCCGCCCGGCGCTGGTGGCATTTGTCATCGCCAGGCGCCGCGTTTCCCGCCGGAGTTTGCTCCACGTCAAATTGGCTTTTGCCCTGCCCGATAGGCTGTCAACAGCGACATTTTCAGGCCCATGTCGGAGGGGCGGGCAGTTGCCTGTGTGCTGATTTACCGGTGTTTTCTTGCGGTAAGACGGGTGCACGGCGGTGTTCATACCCGATCCTGCAGCGTGGTGCATCCAGCCTTGACCGACCCGCAACGACCCCATTTTCCCTTCCGAGAGAACGACCGTGACCCCGAAAGACAAACCTGCCAACCCTTCCTGCGGGGAAGGCACCTGTAGCTGCGCCACGCCGCCGGCATCGGCGAACCCCGCCGATGCCGTCAAAAAGACTTCCCGACGCGGCTTTCTGAAATCCAGCGGCATGTTGAGCGTGGCATCGCTCATGGGCACCGCGGCGTTGATGACCAAATCCGACGACGTCAAGGCCGTCACCGAATGGGCCGAGCATTTCCAGGGCAACTACCGGCTGATGACGCCCGCTGAAAAAGCCGAGGCGCGCGCCCGGCTGGAGCGGCGCTATTCGGACGAATACGGCAAGAAAGTCACCGTGGACGGTACCGAGGCCGCCCCCGGCATGTTGATGGGCTACGCGCTCAATATCCGCAAGTGCATCGGCTGCCGCCGTTGCGTGAAAGCCTGCGTGGAAGAGAACAACCAGTCGCGCGGCGAACGGCCCGGCGAACGCATCGAATGGATCCAGGTGCTGCGCATGGAGCGTGGCGAGTTCACCAAGGACAAGATGGACCAGGGCTATCCCGAAGGCCTGGGCATCCAGGTGGGCGGCAATGCCTACTCGCCGTCCGGCCAGGTGCTGGAAGGGCAGTATCACTACGACCCGAAAGCGGTGCCGGAAAAAGACGCCAACTACATGCCCATCGCCTGCATGCAGTGCGAGAAGCCGCCCTGCGTGAAGG
>CAYSKY010000579.1:1157-2747 GCA_964431425.1 uncultured Burkholderiales bacterium | reverse complement strand
GCCGTGGACGACACCCCATGCCCCGCGTCGAACTCCACCCGCAGCAGCACCGGCTTGCCCGAGGTGGTGGCTGCGTTGAAGCGCGCAAATGTCTTGAACGGCAGCCATGCCGCCACCCGGTTGTCGTTCATGCCGGCGGTGATCAAGATGGCCGGATAGGCGGTGCCATCCTTGATGTTGTGATAAGTGCTCATGGCCAGCAGTTGTTTCACGCCGTCGGCGGTTTTCACCGAACCCATTTCGTTTTCGTGGTTTGGGCCGTTGCTGGTGGCTTCAATGAAACGCAGCGCCTCGGTAATGCCCACGCGCACAATGCCGGCCGCGAACAAGTCCGGGCGCTCCACCAGCGGCATGCCGGCGGCCACACCTCCCATGCTGGTGCCGTGGATGACGAGTTTTTTGGACGATGTGAACCCGCGCGCGATCAGCGATTCTCCGCAGGCGATCATGTCCTTCCACGTGTTGGATTTCTTCGCGCCTACGCCAGCCTGGTACCACTCGCGACCAAAGGCGCCGCCACCGCGCGGCTTTACATCCACATAGATGCCGCCGCGACGCAGCAATGGTTCCACCCGCCGCACGAATGTGGCCGGTTCGGGAATGCCGTAACCGCCGTAACCATCCATCAGCGTCGGATGCGAGCCGTCCTTGACGAGGCCCTTTTTGTAGATCACCGACATCGGCACTTCCACGCCGTCGTGGCTCTTGCAGGTGAGTTCCTCGGCCACCCAGTCTTCGCCCACGCGGCTCTTGCCCGGGGGAATCAGGTCGGTCAGGAAGACGCCGGTCCCGTGTGCCCGCATTACCCGCACTTCGCGCGTCCAGCCTTCCAGCTTGAACAGCACGCCGTCGCGTGTGGCACTGGAGTCCAGCAGGGACACACCGCCGGAAAACGGCAGGTTCACGCGCTGGCCTTTGCCGGCCGCAGCTTTATGCGGCAGAAAATACAGCTCGGCAATACTGCCGCTTCTGACCGTGTAGTACAGACCGTCGCGCGCGGCGGCGATGCTGTCAATCACCCCGGTCTGCTGCGGCACCACTTCCATCGGCGCTGCATCCGGTTTGCGGATGTCGTAACGCAACACGCGATAGCGCGGCGCGCCGTTGAACGTGCGGCCGTAGAAATAGAAACCGGCCACATCCAGCGCATCGATACCGGCGTCGGCACCAAACATCGGCACCCATTTCGCCCCCTGCGGATTGCGCAGCACCTCCATCGCCGGCGCCACGAACACCCGCCCCTGCGAACCGATGCCCTCGTAGTGCACGGACAGCGCCACCTTGCCGCTGCTGAAGTCCATGTAGTGCCAGTCTTTTTCACGCATCTCCGGCCCGAACTTCTCGTTCCAGCCCATGAGCTTGCGGTCTGTACCACCACTGATCGAACGCAAATAGATCTGCGCCTTGCCGAATGGCTCGCCACCGGGCTTCATCGCGTCGCCACCCTGCTGATAGGCAAACGCGCGGCTGTCGGGCGTCCAGCTCACAGGTGTCTCGCCCCAGACGGCCGGTACCGCAGGGATCACCTGTTTGCCGTTGGCGGTGCTGAGTACCTGCAGTTCACCCAGCTCGGCATCGCCCTTGGAAATC
>CAYSKY010000579.1:0-1147 GCA_964431425.1 uncultured Burkholderiales bacterium | reverse complement strand
ATAGCGCCCGTCGGGTGATGCGCGGAATTCATTGATGGCATGCAGTTCGCCGGTGCGTTTTTTGATCTCGTCCGGGTCGAAAAGCACGCGCTCCTTTGCGCGGTACGAATCTCGCACATAGAGTTTCACCGTGCTTTCGCCCGGCATACGCTTGGCATAGATCCATTTGCCGCCGGCAGTGACCTTGAGTCCGGCGATGGAGGGCGACTGCACGGCATCCAGCGCCTTGATTTCGTCGCGTAGTGATTGCAGGCCCGGCAGGCGATCCAGCGTTTCGCGCGTATAAGCTGCCTGTGATTTTGCCCACGCTTCAGTCTGTGGCGATTTCAGGTCTTCCAGGCTGCGGTAGGGATCGGCCACCTTGATGCCGTGGTAATCGGTGACAAGGTCGCCCGGCACTGCCTTGATGGGGTCGGCGGCCTGCGAAGCCATGCTCCAGAGTGCAAGGCCGGCGGCGAGCAAGGTGCGGCGTGAGGCAAAGTTCGGGTGTGCCAAGGCGATCTCCCTGGATTGGTTTTCTTGGATTGGTTTTGCGAGGTGACGGAACGGGTGCGGCTGTAATGTTGCCACAGCGGCCAGTCTAGCCACCTGACGGATCCGGCGTGCCGAACCAGCGGCCCTGCACCCACGCGCCTGCGAACATGCCGGCGAGCGCCAGCAGCAGCGGCCAGTTGCCGGCGCCCAGCCCGGCAATGGCCGGCCCCGGGCACACGCCGCAGAGCCCCCAGCCGATGCCGAAGATGGCCGCGCCACCCAGCGTGCGCGCATTCATCACCGAGGGGTGTGCGCCGAAGGTTTTCTCAAACAGCGGCGCACGCATGATTTTCGGTGCGAACTGGTACACCACCAGCGTCACCGCGAACGCGCCACCAAGCACCAGCAACAAACCGAAATCTACAAAGCGCAGGAACGACAGCACCACTTCCGGGCGGATCATGGTGGACAGGGTAAGCCCGGCGCCGAACAGCATGCCGGAAATGATCACGGCGACCAGCGAACGCATGTTCATCACACGCCTCCGATGGCACGAACAACGTGCGCCGTGAGCATGCCGGTGGCGAGGAAAATCAATACGGCCAGAATGGAAGGCAACTGAATTGACGCCATGCCGCAGATGCCGTGGCCCGAAGTGCAGCCGTTGGAGAGG
>CAYSKY010000578.1:0-2750 GCA_964431425.1 uncultured Burkholderiales bacterium | reverse complement strand
ACACGGTAGCGCGTCGCGTCCAGTCGACGCTGCAGCGCTACAAGGAACTGCGCGACATCATCGCCATTCTCGGCATGGACGAACTCTCGCCCGATGACAAGCTTGCTGTGGCACGAGCCCGCAAAATCCAGCGCTTCCTTTCCCAGCCCTTTAACGTGGCTGAAGTGTTTACCGGTACCCCGGGCAAGATTGTGCCGCTCAAGGAAACCATTCGCGGCTTCAAGATGATCGTGGATGGCGAATGTGATGCGCTGCCGGAGCAGGCGTTCTATATGGTTGGCGGCATTGACGAGGCTTTCGAAAAAGCCAAGACGATGAACTAAGGCGGAAGCCCAATAGAAAGTCTCCAGATGGCACACACGCTTCAAGTCAATATTGTCTCGGCTGAGCAGTCGATCTTCTCCGGCGAAGCCGAGATGGTCGTCGCGCCCGGCGAGACGGGCGAGCTGGGCATTTTGCCCAGCCATGCGCCGCTGCTTACGCGAATCAAACCCGGCACGGTCAAGTTGAAGATCGCCGGCCAGGAAGAGGACGAAATCATCTACGTCTCCGGCGGCATTCTCGAGGTGCAGCCCAAGGCGTTGACAATTCTGGCTGATACCTCCATCCGCGCCCATGATCTGGACGAGGCCAAGGTGATGGAAGCCAAGCGCGCAGCAGAGGAAGCGCTCACTAACCGCGCAAGCGGCCAGGACAGGGCGCTTGTGGTTGCCGAGCTCGCACAGCTCGCGGCGCAGCTACAGGCAATCCATAAATTGAGAAAAAAGACGTGAGTTAGGGTATACTCTCTCTACCGTAACGGTTTAGAGGCGCAACACATACAGGCAGCGGATAACTCCCCGCTGCCTTTTTTTTCGCCCCGATTTTGCGGGCCTCATGTATCAGGGCAACCAGCGAATCCCGCATAATTCGCGGATGAACTCCAATCATCCTCTGCCCCTGTCGATCGTCGTCCTGGCCGCCGGCCAGGGTAAACGCATGAAGTCCGCACTGCCGAAGGTTCTGCACCCCATTGCCGGCAAGGCGATGCTCGCGCATGTCCTGGATGCTGCCGACCGCCTGCATCCAACCGAAACCTGCATTGTTTACGGACACGGTGGCGATCAGGTACGCGCGGCCTTAGCCGACCGGACGCATCTGAAATGGGCAAAACAGGAACCGCAGCTCGGTACCGGCCACGCAGTTTTGCAGGCGATGCCTCAGATTGGCGCCAGCGGCGTAACGCTGATTCTCTATGGCGACGTTCCCCTGATCGGCCATGAAACGCTGAACACGCTCATTGAAACGGCCAAACAGAGCAAAGTCGCATGGCTCACCCAGCACGTTGCCAACCCGGCGGGGCTGGGGCGCATGGTGCGCGATGCGTCAGGAAACGTGACCGCCATCGTCGAGCACAAAGACGCAACGGATGAGCAACGCAAGATCACCGAAATCAACACCGGCTTCGTTGCATGTCCCACCAATCTCCTCGCCAAATGGCTGCCCACGCTTGGCAGCCAGAATGCCCAAGGGGAGTACTACCTCACCGATATTCTTGCCATGGCGGTCGCAGAAGGCATTCCAGTAAAAACCTCGCAACCCGGCAACGCGTGGGAAGTCACCGGCATCAACAGTCAGGACCAACTCGCCGCATTGGAGCGCGAATACCAGGCCGTGCAAGCCGGCAGGCTCATGGCTGCAGGTGTGATGCTTGCCGACCCGGCGCGCATCGACATCCGCGGCACGCTTTCTTGTGCAACGGAAGTCAGCATCGACATCAACTGCCTTTTTGAAGGCAACGTGAGGCTAGCGAGCGGCGTCCGCATCGGCGCGAACTGCATCCTGCGCAACTGCACGATTGAAGCCGGAGCAGAGATTCTGCCCTACACCTTCATCGACGGCGCGATTGTCGGCGCCGGTGCCAGAATCGGTCCCTACGCCCGCCTGCGCCCCGATACGAAGATCGCCGCGGACGTTCACATCGGCAATTTTGTCGAGGTCAAGGCCAGCGAATTTGGCAAGGGCTCCAAAGCCAACCACCTCACGTATGTGGGCGACACGACCGTAGGCGAGCGCGTCAATATCGGCGCTGGCACGATCACCTGCAATTATGATGGTGCCAACAAACACCGCACGGTAATCGAAGATGGCGTGCACATCGGCTCAGATGTGCAGCTGGTGGCTCCGGTCACCATCGGCAAGGGTGCCGATATTGCAGCCGGCACAACCGTCTGGAAGGATGTTCAACCCGGTGGTCTGACGCTGAACGCCAAAACGCAGCTCACCAGGCCCGAGTGGAAGCGGCCGCAAAAAAAGAAGTGATGACATCCGTCGCGGGATGACATTGCTAACCCTCACGGCGCAAAATAACGTCTGTCACGCAGTCCCCAAATTCAAACCAACCAAAACCGGAGCCCGCTATGTGCGGCATTGTCGGCGCCATCGCCCAACGCAATATTGTTCCCATCCTCACCGAGGGCCTTAAGCGCCTCGAATATCGCGGCTATGACTCCGCCGGCATTGCTGTCGTGAACCAGGGCATTCGCCGGGTCCGCCGGGTGGGCCGCGTATCCGAAATGGAGGCCGGCATCGCCGCCGAAGGCCTCAACGGCGTATTGGGAATCGGCCACACCCGCTGGGCAACCCACGGCGGCGTGACCGAACCGAACGCCCACCCGCATGTTTCCCGGGAAGAAATCGCCGTGGTTCACAACGGCATTATCGAAAACCATGAGGAGCAACGGGCGCGACTGAAATCGGCCGGGTACGAG
>CAYSKY010000577.1:0-2766 GCA_964431425.1 uncultured Burkholderiales bacterium | reverse complement strand
TTCCTAAAGAGGGATGGAGGGAGATTTGCGGTCGTCCTCATACGGCAACGGCTGCAAATCCCTCTCAATCTCCCTTTGGAAAAGGGAGAAGTGCCCTTTGCCGACCACGGCTTTTCAGGACGGTCCATGCTTCAGCAATGCCCTAGAATGGGGAATATCGATAGGTATTCCCCATTTGACCATCAGCGCCGCGAAGACGGTGCCTGCCACACAGCAGTATCCCGCGCATGAGGAGCTAACTTGGCACGATTGATCAAGCCGTTCACGAAGCCTGCCGCCGCAAAATCACCGGCGAAGAAGCCCGCTGCTCGCCGGTCCACCCGACGCCCCAAGATTGCACTGGCCATGGCCGGTGGCGGTCCGCTGGGCGCCATGTACGAGATCGGCGTGCTGATGGCGCTCGACGAGGGCCTGATCGGCCTTGACCTCAATGACATGGACATTTACGTGGGTGTCTCGGCCGGCAGCTTCCTGACCGCAGGCCTTGCCAACCAGCTCACGCCCACCGAGATTTACCGGCTGTTCATCGACAACGACGCCCAGGCCGCCAAGACCGGGGCACTGAAGCCCGAACTGTTTCTGGAGCCCGCCACGGGCGAATACGGCAGCCGCCTCAAGAGCTTGCCGGGCCTCGCGATGAAGGGCCTGATGCGCCGTATCGCCAGCCCCTTCCGCCGCACCACTATGGAAGCCTTCGCGCCCATCACCCGCGCCATCCCGGCCGGCGTGTTCGACAACGAAGGCCTCTCGCGCTATTTGGCCGCCGCCTTCAACGCGCCCGGTCGCACCAATGATTTCCGGCTGCTGAAGCACAAACTGTATTCAGTGGCGGTGGACCTCGATACCGGCAAAGCCGTGACCTTCGGTGGCCCGGGACAGGACCACGTGCCGATCTCGAAAGCGGTGCAGGCCTCGGCCGCGCTGCCTGGTTTGTTCCCGCCGGTGGAGATCGAGGGCCACTACTACGTGGACGGCGCGCTGAAGAAAACTCTGAACGCCTCGCTGGCACTGGAAGACGGCGCGCAGCTGGTGATCGGCGTGAACCCGCTGGTGCCCTACGACGCTGATGCCGCCAACCGGCGCCTCGGTAAACACGGCAAGGCCGAGTTGGGCAAGCTGGTCGATGGCGGGCTGCCTGTGGTGCTCTCGCAGACCTTCCGCACACTGATCCACTCGCGCATGCACGCAGGGTTGGAAAAGTACGCGGCCAAGTACAAGAACGCCAGCATTGTGTTGTTCGAGCCGGGCACCGACGACCCGGAAATGTTCTTCACCAACCTGTTCAGCTACGCCTCGCGCAAGCGGGTGTGCGAGCACGCCTACCAGCGCACGCGCGCCGACCTGCTCAAGCGCCGCCATGAACTGGAACCGGTGTTTGCGCGATTCGGCATTTCGCTGGACATCGATGCGCTCAAGGACGAAAAGCGTACTCTGGACCGGCGCGCTTATAAGCAGCGCCAACCCTCCCGCGACAAGCGGCTCAACGACGCCACGATTGATCTGGCCGACGCGATGACGGACCTTGAGAACTGGGTCGCGCGCGCCAAGGCAGCATAGAAAAGTCCAGCACTGGCGCGCCTCCCAGGCCAAAAGTGGCTGGAAAGCCGCGCCAATGCTTGAGTTTGGCCATTTTTTGCGGGCAGCAATGCGCCGGCGCTGCCAACACGCCAATCCCTGCGTGTAACATTCCGCCATGACCAGCGCACCCGCTTCGCCGCCCTCACGATCCGCCCGCACGCGCGAGCGCATCCTGACCGTGAGCCTGGCGCTGTTCAATGCGCGTGGCGAGGCCAATGTCACCACCGGCCACATCGCCGACGAGCTCAACATCAGCCCCGGCAATCTTTACTATCACTTCCGCAACAAGGATGAAATCATCCATCACCTGTTTGCGGATTTTGAACGCGCGATGGATATCGCGCCGGGCGAATTTTCCGATGCGGCACAGGTCATCGAGGACATGTGGCTGTACTTGCACCTGATGTTCGAACGCATCTGGCAATACCGGTTTCTGTATCGCAACCTCGACGACCTGCTGGCGCGCGACACCAAGCTGCGCTCGCACTTCAACATCATCCTCGGACACAAGCGCGCGGTGGTGAAAACGCTCTGCGACGCACTGGTCGGCGCGAAAGCCATGAAAGCCACCGAGAGCGAGATCCGCGCATTGGGCGAAAATATCCTGGTCGTCGCCACCTACTGGCTCAATTACGAAACGCTGCGCGGAAAATCGCGCGGACGGCTGGGTGAGCCCGCCGAAACCGAACCGGGCACGCACCTGTCGAACGGTGTTTACCAGGTGATGGCGCTGGTGGCGCCGTTCCTGCTAGGCGAAGCAAAGCAGCATTTGCAGCACCTGATGCAGCCATACACAGAATAACCACGGAGGAGTTCAGCATGGCCAAATGGAGCAAATTTCCGCATGACCAGAAAGCGATCACCTATACCGGCGACGCGCTGAAGAAAAACTGGGACGCTCTGCACAAGGGCGACGGCGAGACCTACCCGAAGGATGCCGGCCTCCAAGAGGCATGGCGCCAGTATCACGCCGGCAACTTTGCCGAGGCCGTGGAATCAGGTGAGGGCAGCACAGTAGCCATCAAGGCAACCTCCATCTACGCCACGCACATCGAAAAGAAAGACGCCGCCAAGACCAAGCTGTTCCAGGACGCCATGAGCATGGCCGCTGACCTGATGAAGGCCGAGCCGAAGAACGCCAATGCGTTTTACCAGTACGCCTACGCGGCGGGCCGCTACAGCCAGAGC
>CAYSKY010000576.1:755-2773 GCA_964431425.1 uncultured Burkholderiales bacterium | reverse complement strand
CCGCATCTATGTGCAGGCCGGCGTGTACGATGCCTTCGCCGAGAAATTCCGCACGCGCCTCGCCACGCTCAAGGTGGGACGCGGCACCGATGCCGGCGTGAACGTGGGACCGCTGATCGACGAGCAGGGCTTGTTCAAAGTGGAAAGCCATGTGAAGGATGCCGTGGCCAAGGGCGCAAAAGTGCTGGTTGGCGGGTACCGCAGCGCGCTCGGCGGACGTTTCTTCGAGCCCACACTGCTGACCGATGTGCCGATGACAGCAAAAGTCTCCACCGAGGAAACCTTCGGCCCGATCGCGCCGCTCATCAAGTTCAACACCGAAGCGGAAGCGATCGCCCTGGCCAACGATAGCGAGTTCGGCCTTGCCTCGTATTTCTTCGCCCGCGATGTGGGCCGCGTGTTCCGCGTGGCCGAGGCGCTGGAGTCGGGAATGGTCGCAATCAACACCGGCATTCTTTCGAACGAAGTAGCACCGTTCGGCGGAGTAAAACAATCGGGCCTCGGTCGTGAAGGTTCCAAATACGGCATCGAGGATTACCTCGAGATCAAGTACCTGTGCCTGAACGTTTAAGCACGGTGTTGAACGCACCGGCGCCGCAAATCGCAGTACGCGGCACACAGAGTCGAAAACCCAGCATTGACGGGCCTTCCCGGGCATTTTTGGCCTGGAAGCCGCACCAGTGCTTGAGTTTGCTGGTGGCGTGCGGGTTGCTGATGTTGCCAGCCTGGGCGCAACGTGCCGATGCCCCCCCGCTACCGGAACTGCCTTCCGGCACGACCGGCAAATCGCTGGTCACTGCAAAGGAATACATGGTCGCGGCCGCGCATCCACTCGCGGCGGAAGCAGGCATGCAGATGCTGGCAAAAGGCGGGAGCGCGACCGACGCCGCGATCGCCGTGCAACTGGTGCTGGGACTGGTGGAGCCGCAGTCTTCGGGCATCGGCGGTGGGGCGTTCATCCTGCATTTCGATGCGGCCAAAAAAACCGTCAGCACTTTCGACGGCCGCGAGTCCGCGCCGATGGGCGTGACGCCGGAACTGTTCCTCGATGCCAACGGCAAACCACTGCGATTCATCGACGCCGTGGTGGGCGGCCGCTCGGTTGGTGTACCCGGCGTGCTGCGTGCGCTGGAAACTGCCCACCAGCGCCACGGCAAGCTGCCCTGGGCCGACCTGTTCGCGCCGGCCATTGCCATTGCCGAGCAGGGCTATCCGCTGCCGCCGCGCCTGCATGTGCACCTGGTCAACGACACCGTGATCAAACAAAACCCGGTGACACGCGAAATGTTTTTCCTGGCGGATGGCACACCCAAGGCCATCGGCACGACCATTCGCAACCTGCCCTATGCAGCCACGCTCAAGCGCATCGCGAAGGAAGGCGCCGACGCGTTCTACACCGGCACCATCGCTAAAGACATGGTAGCGGCCATCCGCAACCATCCGACCAACCCGGGTTTCATGGCAGAGAAGGATCTGGCCGACTATCGCGCCCGCATGCCGCAAGCTTTGTGCGGGCCGTATCGCAAGTTCCGCATCTGCGGCATGCCGCCGCCCTCCTCGGGTGGCATTGCCATCCTGCAGATGCTGCAGGCGCTGGAACGCTTTGATCTGAAAAGCGTGCGGCCCGTTTCCGCGCAGGCCGTGCACCTGTTGTCCGAAGCAGCGCGGCTTGCCTATGCCGATCGCGAGAAGTATCTCGCCGATGACCAGTTCGTTGCCGTGCCGCTGGCGGGTCTGGCTGACCCGGCTTACAACCACCGGCGGAGCGAATTGATCCGTGCCGAGAAATCGATGGGGCGCGCCGAAGCCGGCGTGCCGGCAGGCATCACGACCAAAGTCACCGAAGGCGAAGCGCTGGAGCGCGCCGGCACCAGCCATTTCTCCATCGTTGACAAATGGGGCAACGGCATCAGCATGACCACCTCGGTCGAGTCGGTGTTCGGCAGCCGCATTTTTGTGCACGGTTTTTTCCTCAACAACCAGCTCACCGACTTTTCATTGGTGCCGACCAAGGACGG
>CAYSKY010000576.1:0-745 GCA_964431425.1 uncultured Burkholderiales bacterium | reverse complement strand
GGCGTGCCGGTGGCCAATGCTGTCGCACCCGGCAAACGCCCGCGCAGTTCGATGGCACCGACGATGGTGCTCAACGACAAAGGCGAATTGCACAGCGTGATCGGCAGTGCGCTGGGCTCGGTCATCATCAATTTTGTCGCGCAGAATCTGGTGGCCACGCTGGACTGGAACATGGACATGCAGGCCGCCATCGCGATGCCGCACTACGGCAGCCGCGGCGGGCCGACGGAACTGGAAAAAAACACACCAGTCGAAGCGCTCGGCCCGGCACTGCAGGCAATGGGCCACGAAGTGCGCAGCTTTGATATGCCGAGCGGATTGCATGGCATCATGCGCACACCACAAGGCTGGCAGGGCGGCGCCGATCCCCGACGGGACGGCGTGGTCCTCGGCAAATAAGAAAACACCTTCGGAACGGATCAGAAAATGAACAGACTTAACCTCGCTGCGCTCGCGCTTGCGGGCCTTGCTTCCGTGTCGCTCATGCTGTCACCCGCAATGGCACAAAGCGACGCCGCACCACCCAAACCGGTCGTCCTTACAAGCAAGGACAAACTGCCGGCCACCGTCACCCAGCTCACGCTCATCGACCGCGAGGAAGGCGACGCCAAAGGCAAGGTCGCGCAAACCGGCTTTGCCATCCTCGTGCACTACACCGGCTGGCTCTACGACCCGTCAAAACCCGACGGCAAGGGCGAGCAGTTCGACAGCTCGCGCGCACGTCCTGTGCCCTTCAGCTTCCTGC
>CAYSKY010000575.1:0-2774 GCA_964431425.1 uncultured Burkholderiales bacterium | reverse complement strand
CGAGTATGTATTTCTCCCCAACAGGGTCCAATCGCGGCCCAGCTTCGACGCCGCAGCAACGGTAGCCAGGATGGAGTCACTGCTGAAGCCCTGGCGCCACTCGAGTCGCGTGGAAGCCTTCCAAAGGGGACTCGCGGTGTATTCCAGCCCCGTGGTCACTGCCGTTGATTCACCCTGCCCCGGTCCTGACAGGCTGTGAACCCGTTCAAAACCAGTATTGACTGCGAGCCCGTCCGAGAGATGCCAAAGATTGCGCAGGCCGACGGCAGCCTCTGCATCCCCCCCGGAAATTGCGTCACGAATACGATACTCGCTGAACAGGTTTCCGTCTTTCATGTAGTCCGTACTGATGCCGAAAACCGTCGAGTTCTGTCGCTGCTGGCTGTTCAGGCCATAGGGTCCCGTGAGCGAAGACATGAATTCATATCGCGCGTAGGCCCTTCCGGCATTGCCGAGCTTGTAATCGGCGCCGACCGCGGCAATTTTTCGCGAAGAGTCCCTGACGTCAACTTCCGCTTCTGCGTACGCAGTGGCTCCCGAGCCTACAGGCAATTCTCCCGTCACCCTCAGCCTGGCGGCCGTGACTTCGGAAGGAATGGCCGCACTCGACACGGGAGCCGCGGCTTGTGTCTCTTTGGCGTGGCGCAAGCCCGCCTCAACGCGCAGGCCGCTGTCCAGCGTCACTTCGCCCGCAAGCAGCAGGCCATCGCGATGGGCGGAAGTCGTGTTGTCTTCCGTCCGTAATAGTTCAGCCTTCAAGCGCGTGCTTTCATTGATTCGGAATCCAAGCTTGCCGCCGATTTCTGTCCGTCCCTTTGCAAGGCTGGATGACGGATTGTCAAAATTTTCGTCCGCACGCGCGGCGAAAAAATTCGCCTCCAAACTTCCATCGGCATGTCGAATCTCCAGCCGCTCCGCACGCCCGTTTCGCTCACCCGCCGCCTGGGTGTTCAAAATCTGATCGCGCCTTGTCTGGGCAATCTCCGCGACAACGACAGATTTTTCCGCAAGTTTTGCCACGGCATTGATACCGAGCAACTTGAATCTGTCGAGCGGATTCTGATCCTGCACATAGGTGGCGCCAATTTCCAACGCCTCTGAAACCTTTGCCTGGACATCACCTCCCATCACCCAGAACGCATCTCCGCCCTGGTCGATTTCATATGTGATCTTGATGAAGACCGGGTTGAGGGATTCATCAAGACTGGCCAGGGGCGCTTTGAGCAACAGTCGTCCCGTCAGCGGCTCCAGGTCGTAATCGACAAACCGTGAGAATGGCGTTGTGCGCAGAACAATGGCGGGCTGGTTTCTGTCGCGCACCAGTACCTCAACCTTTTCGCTGTTGGTCAACCCCGTTGCGCGAGACAGCACGAAAGGACCCGACGTTCCGTTTGCGCGAATTTCGTCGACAACCTGCCTGGTTGAGTCTCTGCTGGCAAACACCGTCGACGAGAACGTCCCTGCCTCGAAATGTTGTTTCAATCCGGTCAGCGAGCGATTGTAGCTTGCAAGTTTTCGGGCCTCGGTTGCCTGGGAAGTGTTGTAGTCACCATACAGCAGGTATGACTTCTTGTTGTCGATTCGAACGTAAAAGCGCCCGGTGGATTGCGCATCGAACGCACGGACCGAAGAGTCTCCGTAGACAGGATAAAACTCATCCGGCTGGATATCGCGGAACAGTCGATCACGGGTGTTCTTGTCTGAGTCATAGGCCAGCGTGAGCAAATACTCGCCCTTGACCTTTCCTTTGAGGAACATGGCTGCGCGTGCCGCCGCATCGCGCTTGCCGTCACCCCACTGGCGGGAGATATGCACCAGTTCCTGTTCGAAGCCATCCTGAGACCTGGCAGGGCTGAATGCCCGCGTATCCAATTTCCTCAGGTTCAATACGCCTTCGATGACACCCGCGCCAATCAACTCCCGCAGATCAGGCATGAGATCCACCTGGACCTGACCCTTGAGATCACCTGCTGTCGCACGTATTAGCGCTTCGCCGGGTGATTCGGGCGGAATCAACTGGAACTGGCCCGCGCCACCTTCTACGAATACCTGAAGCCCAGGCTCGCCACCATTCAAGTCATCGCCAACGATACGTCCGGTGCTCGACTCAAGAGTAACAAGTGTTCTGCTCAATACCGGTGTGCCCTTCGCGTCGAGAAGGCGCACAACGAATTTTGCGGGCGATTTGCCATCCGCCACCCAACCCCCGGTCGGCGCCCTCAGTAGGTCAATATGGACACGCGCAATCTGTCCAGCGGCCAGCACGTCGATAGACTTTTCGCCGCGCGCATTGCCGAACTCGTCGAACTGGCGAATCGTCAGTGCATTTTTGCCAGCTACCAAATTGACTCCGAGAAACTCCCAAGCCTCAATTTCCCGCTCGGCGACGACCACTCTCTTTCCTATACGATCCGGCGGCACATCTTTGCCATTCACCTGAAGTGAAAAACGCGCTCCTCGAACCCCCTTTACCCTCACGGCAATCTGCCGGCCCCCGGCCTGGGCTCCGTCGCTGATGCCGACAAAGCCGAGCGAATTGTCCTCGGCTGCGATCTGGGCTTCAAGATCAGGTGCCAGGGTTTCGGTCGCTTTTTGCGGGTTCGCATTGGCGAGATTCGCTGTGCTCGGTTGCTGCGTAGGCACGATATTGCCCTGTGCCTCCGGGCCACTGCCTATGGCTGGTGTTGCGGGGATATTGGCGACCGGCGCAGTCAAACCGATAACCCCGGAAGCTGGCAGCGCCTTGATGTCATTGGACGTGCGCAGATTGGGGT
>CAYSKY010000574.1:0-2784 GCA_964431425.1 uncultured Burkholderiales bacterium | reverse complement strand
GAAGAATCTCAAGAAGAAGCTGGTGGAGCAGATCTGCCAGCTTGCGGGCGGCGGCTGCGCTTACACGGGAGACGACATGAAACTGGTGCACAAGGGGCTGGACATCAACGAATCCGAATTCACCGGCCTCGTCGAGATCCTGCGTGACTCCCTGAACAAGGCCGGTGTGGCTGAGGGCGCAAAAAATGAACTGTTGAAGCTGCTCGCGCCGATGAAGCGCGACGTGGTAACCCGCTGAGATGGCGGGCGCCTCACTTGTTCGCACCGCCCTGGCGATGCTGCTCGCGGCGGGTGGCGTGGCGGATGCCGCACAACTCAATGCGCAGGTCAGCCTCCCGTCCGGGCAGCCGCTGGGCGATGCTGTCGTCTCGGCCACGCTGCTGGGTGCCACGCCACCGGCACGGGCGCGGCGGGAAATTTCCATCGAGCAGCAGAACAAGCAGTTCTCGCCGCTGGTGAGCGTGGCCCAGAGCGGCACGCTGGTGAACTTTCCGAACCGCGATCCGTTTCGTCACCACGTATATTCGTTCTCGCCCGCGAAGACCTTCGAGATCAAGCTTTATTCGGGTGTTCCCGCCAAGCCGGTCATGTTTGACAAGCCTGGGGAGATAGTCCTCGGCTGCAATATTCACGACACCATGGTCGCCCATGTGTTGATCGTCGACACACCGTTTTTTGCCAAGACGGATGCGCAGGGACGCGCCGTGCTGGATCAGTTGCCCGCCGGTGAATATGAGATTCGCCTGTGGTACCCCGGCGGCGCGGGACTGCCGCCGCCACAGAAAATTCGCCTTGCCACCACGGACAGCGCGCCGGTCACATTCAGTTTTGCCGGCAAGCCCCTGCCGCCGGCGCTGAAATAACCGCCCCGCTCAGCGTTCGATATCGTCGGACTCGCCGGAACGCGGTGTGCCCGCCGCGCTGTCGGGCATGCCACGGCTGGGAGCCACCGCGGCAATCTTCGGCGTGTTCACCACCACGTCGCCGTTTTGCGCTCGATGCACCAGCGCCCGGTCCATCAGCACCAGTGACAGCAGCGCCTCGGCAATCGGGGTGGCGCGGATGCCCACGCAGGGATCATGCCGGCCGTGCGTATTGATCACCACCGGGCCACCGGTCTTGTCGATGGTTTGCCGGTCCAGGCGGATGGACGACGTCGGCTTGATCGCGATCGACACCGTGATGTCCTGACCGGTCGAGATGCCCCCCAGAATGCCGCCGGCATTGTTCGACAGGAAGCCCTCGGGCGTCATCTCGTCCGAATGCTGCGTGCCCAGTTGGCCGACGCTGGCAAAGCCAGCTCCAATTTCCACGCCCTTGACGGCATTCAATCCCATCATGGCATAGGCGATGCAGGCGTCCAGCCGGTCGTAAACCGGGTCCCCCCAGCCGACCGGAACGCCGCTGGCGACCACATTGATGCGCGCCCCGCAGCTTTCGCCGGACTTGCGCAGCTGATCCATGTACTGCTCCAGGTCCGGCACCATGCCTGCGTTGGCTGCAAAAAAGGGGTTGTCTCCCACAGCGTCCCAGGATTGGAAAGGCACTTTCTTCAGTCCGAGTTGGGAGAGGTAGCCGCGAACCTGCACGTTGAATTTTTCGCCCAGCCACTTGCGTGCGATGGCGCCCGCCGCCACGGTTGGGGCAGTCAGGCGCGCCGAGGAGCGGCCGCCGCCGCGATGATCACGGATGCCGTATTTCTGCAGGTAGGTGTAGTCGGCGTGACCTGGGCGGAAGGCATCGGCAATGTTGCCGTAGTCCCGGCTGCGCTGGTCTTCGTTGCGGATCAGCAGTCCGATCGGGGCGCCAGTGGTTTTTCCTTCAAACACGCCGGAAAGTATCTCGACGCGATCGTCCTCCCGCCGCTGGGTGACATGGCGGGAGGTACCGGGTTTGCGGCGGTCCAGATCGACCTGGATGTCGTCTGCGGCGAGTTCCATCCCGGGCGGGCAGCCATCCACCACACATCCAATCGCCGGACCATGGGACTCACCGAAATTGGTGACCGTGAAGAGCTTGCCAAACGTGCTGCCGGACATGTTTTTTCGCCTGAAAGACTGGCATCCAGTTTATCACGCGAGCTGTTTGGAGCTGGTGGCGGGAGACGTCCAAATGGCCAAACCCCAGCATTGGCGCGGCTTTCCGCGGCAAAACGGCCCGCAAGCCGCGCCAGTGCTTGTTTTTACAACGGTTCAAACCACCGTGGCGATCTCACTTACTTGCCGGCCGCGGGCGGCGTGGCCGGTGGCTCGGGCGCCACGGGAGCGTCGCATATCGGCGCCATGAACTCGGCATCGTACTTGCGGGGCGCCGCGGGGCTTGCGAATGCAGGCCCAAGTTTCGCCGGATCCGCTTCGATCCGCTCCAGGAAACCAAGCTGAATACTGCCCGACTGCTCGAGTTGCGCTACATACCGGAAGCCGCGCTCCCTCGCGAGTTTGAGCACGGAACACGCGATGAACAGCGAACTGCCCACCGACGGCAGGCGGCCAGCAGTTTCAATGCGCAGTGTCGATGTCCTGGCCGACCGTTCGGTCTCCGTGACTGTGATACTCCAGGTCGTGCCGTCATCGCGGCGCATATCACCGGTGGAGGTACTGAACAGTGGCTCGCCCGCGGCCGCCGCGACCAGCGGCGCCATTGCAAACAGCAGGACCAAGAGTCCCTTGATGTTATTCATTCGGCCTCCTTTGATGCATCGATTGTAGCCGCGCGTGGTGGCACCGGCGCCAGGTAGCCGTCGCGCCGGTACGACGGCACGTCGGGCATGGTGATAGTCAGCAC
>CAYSKY010000573.1:0-2787 GCA_964431425.1 uncultured Burkholderiales bacterium | reverse complement strand
GTTGAGGTCGATGCCGGAAACACCGGCGCTATCCAGCCCTTCGTGCAAAGACTTGCCGGCATCCTCTTCCAGGTGTGCCCGCGTCAGCTGCACGCTCTTTTCCACACCATCGACCACGATCAGCACCCGGCCGCCCACCACGACCGGCAGTTCAAACTGGCTGATCTGGTAGCCCTTGGGAAGATCGGGATAAAAGTAATTCTTGCGCGCAAAAATCGAGCGCGGCGAAATCTGCCCGCCGACGGCGAGGCCAAAGCGGATGGCCCGCTCCACGGCGCCGCGATTGAGCACCGGCAAGGTACCCGGCAGCGCCAGATCCACCACATTCGCCTGGGTGTTGGGCGATGCACCGAACTGCGTCGGCGAAGCGGAAAATATCTTGGACACAGTGGACAACTGGGCATGCGTTTCCAGCCCGATGACCACTTCCCAGCCGGCCGGTATGCTCATGCAAAGGCCTCCGGTTTGCGCGCGTGCCAGTCGGTCACCTGCTGGTAGCGATGCGCCGTGGCCAGCATGCGGCCTTCATCGAAATAATTGCCGATGATCTGCAGGCCGACGGGCATATTGTTCGCGCCGAAACCACAGGGCACCGACATGCCGGGCAACCCGGCGAGACTCACGCCCAGCGTGAAGATGTCTTCCAGATACATGGCCACCGGATCATTGTTTTTCTGGCCGATGGGCCAGGCGGTGGTTGGTGCCACCGGCCCCATGATCAGGTCGCATTGCCGGAAGGCGTTCTGGAAATCCTCGCCGATCAGGCGGCGCACGCGCTGCGCCTGCAGGTAATAGGCGTCGTAGTAACCGTGGCTCAATACGTAGGCACCGGTGAGGATGCGGCGCTTCACTTCGGCGCCAAATCCTTCTGCGCGCGAGCGTTCGATCATGTCGTTGAGGTCGCGGTAATCCGCCGCGCGGTGACCATAGCGCACACCATCGAAGCGCGACAGATTGCTGGACGCCTCGGCAGGCGCGATGACGTAGTACGCCGGGATGGACAGCTGGGTGCGTGGCAGCGATACGGCCACCCGCTGCGCGCCCAGCTTTTCAAATTCAACCAGCGCGGTTTCCACCGCCGCGGCCACATCGGGCGCCAGACCGGCCCCGAAAAATTCCGCCGGCACGCCGATTCGCAAACCCTGCAGCGGCTTTGCACCCGGGGTGGCGATCGCCCCGTTGTAGCTTTGCAGAATCGACTTTGCCGCTTCCGGGGTATCAAGCGAGGTTGAATCGCGCGGATCAAAGCCGCTCATGGCATCCAGCAGCAGGGCGCAGTCTTCCGCGCTGTGCGCCATCGGGCCGCCCTGGTCCAGTGAAGAGGCAAAGGCAATCATGCCAAAACGCGACACGCGCCCGTACGTGGGCTTGATGGCGGTGATGCCACACATGGCGGCCGGCTGCCGCAGCGAGCCGCCGGTGTCAGTACCGGTGGCGGCCGGTGTCAGTCCGGCCGCGACGGCGGCGGCGGAACCACCCGACGAGCCGCCCGGCACCCGCGCGGGGTCCCACGGGTTCTGTACCGCACCAAAGGCCGAGTTCTCGTTGGAAGAGCCCATCGCGTACTCATCGCAGTTGAGCTTGCCCAAACACACCATGCCGGCCTGCCGCGGGCCGAGTTTTTCAACCACGGTCGCGTCGAACGGCGATTGGTAGTTCGCGAGCATTTTTGAGCCCGCCGTCGAGCGCCAGCCCTGGGTGACGAAAATGTCCTTGTGCGCAAGCGGGATGCCGGTCAACGGCCCGGCTTCCCCGGCGGCAATGCGCCGTTCGGCCACGTCCGCTTCGGCCAGGGTGCGCTCGCGGTCAATGTGCAGGAAAGCATTCAGGCTGGCCGCGCGTTCGGCACGCGACAGAAACTGCTCGGCCAGCTCCCGCGCCGAAACCTGCCCGGCATCCAGGGCTGCGCGCAGCGCGGCCAGCGATTGGAAGGCGTGGCTCATTCGATCACCTTGGGCACCAGGAACAGGCCGTTCTCGGCGGCCGGGGCGTTGGCCATGTTGGCGTCGCGACGGTTGCCCTCGGTCGCCTTGTCCTCGCGCAGCCGCTGGGAAAGCGGGGTGACCACGTCCAGCGGGTGGGCCAGCGGCTCGACACCATGGGTGTCGACGGCTTGCAACTGGTCAATCAGGCCAAATATACCGTTGAGCTGCGATTGCAGCGTGCTGACTTCGTCGGCAGACACGGCAATGCGGGCCAGGCGGGCCAAACGCCTCAGGTCTTCGGGTTGCAGTTCCATGACATCACGGGATCAGGGTGGCGAAGGAGTCGCCGGCGGGCGCGGGCAACGTGCCCGAATTCCTCCCGAATTTGCGCTCAAAAGCACCGCTTTTGGCATGCTTTTGGTGCATCGTTACGGTATTATAGGCCATTTGCCGCGCGGACCCTGTTTCCAGAGGGAAAACCCGGCCACAAGAACCCATTTTCCAGCAGCGGCTCCCGTGATTTTCGGCGCACCGGGGACGACTGCAGGCCGAGGCTTTGGTGCAAACGCGAATTTGATCGCGTGGCACCGGCGGAGGCCATCCTCCTTCTTCGGCAGGAGGGAACAGAACGAAGGGGCGCGGGGTCCGAACGGGATCCGGCGAACCTGACACCAGAAAGGCCCCATGCTTCCGCTCTTTTCCAAGTATTTTTCTTCCGATCTGGCGATCGACCTCGGTACCGCGAACACCCTGATTTATTTGCGCGGCAAGGGCATAGTGCTCGACGAGCCCTCGGTGGTGGCGATCCGCCAGGACGCGGGACCGAATTCACGCAAGACCATCCAGGCCGTGGGCCTCGCGG
>CAYSKY010000572.1:0-2789 GCA_964431425.1 uncultured Burkholderiales bacterium | reverse complement strand
GAAGTACAAGGTCGACGCGGCCGCCGAAAGCAAGCTCATTGAGAAGGTCAAGCGCGGTGGGTCCGGCGCGTGGGGCTCGATCCCCATGCCTCCCAACGCGCTGAAGGAAGAAGACCTGCGGACGCTGGTGAAATGGGTGCTGGCGGGGTCGCCTGCAAAATAGTGTGTTGCGGTATAGTGGCAGGTCAAAATTGGCCTGGCCGAGTGCATGAATCTGAGGAGAAATGGCATGAATGAATCACGCAGAACAGTATTGAAGGCATCGGGCGGCGCGACCGTCATGGCATTGGCCGCGTCAGCCGGTTTGCTGCGGTCCAGTGTGGTGATGGCGGAAGAGTGGAACAAGGCGGCGTTCGACACCAAGAGCCTGCAGGACACGGTCAAGGCCTTTGGTGGCGCCGCTGCAGCCGAAAGCAAGGAAATCACGATTACCTCGCCTGATATCGCCGAGAACGGCGCGGTTGTGCCGGTCAGTGTTTCCAGCAAGCTCGGCAAGACCGAATCTATTTCCATACTGGTCGAGAAAAACCCGAATGCACTGGCGGCATCGTTCGATGTGCCGGCCGGCACCGAATCGTTTGTCTCGACCCGTGTCAAGATGGGACAGACCTCCAATGTCTATGCGCTGGTCAAGGCCGATGGCAAGTATTTTTACGCTACCAAGGAAATCAAAGTCACCCTGGGTGGATGCGGCGGATAAGTGCGCTGATTCTCGCAGACCGGCCCGGCAGCTAATTGTCGATCAGTACCAACTGGCAGCACCGCAATTTAGGAGATTCAAATGGCAGACCCGATGAAGATTCGCGCTAACGTGGCCGGCGACAAGGTTGTCGTCAAAGTGCTGATGGCGCATGAAATGGAAACCGGCCAGCGCAAGGATTCGGCCGGCAAAACGATTCCCGCCTGGTTCATCCAGAACGTAACGGCGACTCACAACGGCAAGACTGTGCTGTCCGCGCAATGGGGACCGGCCGTGTCGAAGAACCCGTTCCTGGAGTTTCGTTTTGCCGGCGGCAAGGCGGGTGAGAAGGTTGTGGTCAACTGGACCGACAACCGCGGCGACAAGCGCACGGATGAAGCCACCATTGCCGGCTAGGAGCCCCGCATGAACCTGCTCGCCACCTTCAGCCGCACCCTCGCTGCATTCATTGCGGCGGCGGCGGTGTCTTTTGCCTATGCGGCATCCAACGATCCGGTGAAGATTGTTTATCACTTTGATGCAGGTTTTGAGCAGGCCACCAAGGGACTGCGCAACATCAAGAACCACCTCGATGTGGAACCGAAGACAAAGATCGTTGTGGTGGCGCATGCGCAGGGTGTGCAGTTTCTGTTGGATGGCGCCACCAACGCCACCGGCAATCCGTTCAACATTCCCGTTGAAGAGCTGGCGGCGAGGGGTGTTGAGTTTCGCGTGTGTGAGATCACGCTGAAGTCGAACAAGATCGACCCCAAGAAACTGCTGCCGCAAACCACGCTGGTGCCCTCCGGCGTGGTGGAGATTGGCCGCCTTCAGGCCAAGGAAGGTTTTGCGTACCTCAAACCCTGACGTTCCCTACAACAAGGCGCCACGCGGAATTTCCCGCGACCAATAATCCGGCGCGCAATTGAGGAGGCTGAATATGCAAAGAATGAAACTGCTGGCGGTGTGTGCGGTGGTGACCGTGTCCGCGCTCGCCGGCGCCATGCTGGCGGTTCCCGCCGCGGCGCAGAACAACAACCAGAGTGGCGATTACGCCGTCAAGGAAATTGAAAAGTACCGGCAGGCGCTGGGAGACGGCAACCCCGCGGAACTCTGGGAAGCGCGTGGCGAGGATCTCTGGAAGCAGAAGCGCGGCCCGAACAAGGTTTCGCTGGAGCAATGCGACCTGGGTCTCGGTGCAGGCAAGGTCAAGGGCGCCTACGCCCAGTTGCCCAAGTATTTTGAAGACACCGACAAGGTGGAGGATCTGGAGTCGCGGCTGGTCACCTGCATGGTGATGCTGCAAGGCCTCAGCTATGCGCAGGCCAAGAAGAATCCATTCGGCGGCCCCGACGTGAAATCCGACATGGAAGCGCTGGTGGCCTACATCACATCAGAATCGCGCGGCGTCAAGATGAACGTGGCTGCCACGCATCCGAAAGAGAAGGAAGCGTACGAGATCGGCAAGCGCATGTTCAACCACCGCGGTGGCCCGCACGATTTTGCCTGTGCAACCTGCCATGGCGCGGACAACCAGCGCATCCGCCTGCAGGATTTGCCAAACCTTTCCAAGACTGCAGACGCACAACGAGCCTATACCACCTGGCCAGCGTACCGGGTTTCGCAGGGCGAGTTGCGCTCCTTCCAGTGGCGCCTGTTCGACTGTTTCCGCCAGCAGCGATTCCCCGAGCTCGATTTCACTTCGCAGGGTTCCGTCGCACTGACCATGTATCTGGCAAAAAACGCCAACGGCGGCGTGTTCAATGCGCCGGCCATCAAGCGCTAGGGAGAACACGATGAAAACTGCCTTTTCTGTTGTGCTATCCGTCCTCGCTTCCGCGCTGGTTTGCAGTGCCGCCGGTGCGCAGGGCGTTTCCGCCGCACAGGCCGATGCCGTGATGAAAGCCTCGTTCAAGGACCGTGGGCAGGCCAAAGTGGATCGGCTTGTCCAGGATGAAACCCAGGCGTTGTGCTCGAAATACACCGGCAAGGTACCAAAGGATATCGGCAAGAAGATCGAAGCCTCCAACATGAAGCTCGTGAAGTATCCGGCCGATGGAAAACTAGTGGGCGATTGGAAAGAAGGCGAGAAAATCGCGCAGTCCGGGGT
>CAYSKY010000571.1:531-2791 GCA_964431425.1 uncultured Burkholderiales bacterium | reverse complement strand
CTCTGGTTCAGATTGGCGCCGAGCTTGGCGCCCAGGGGACGCGCGAACACGTCCGTGCCGCCACCCGCCGGGAAAGGGTTTATGAGCTTGACCGGTTTTGCCGGCCAGGTTTGTGCCAGTGCAGATGGTGCGGCCAATGGCAGAAGCAACGCCGCCGCCAGTGCGCCCATCAGGGAACGTCGATTCATGTTTCCTCCAATTTATTGGTTGAATTATTGGGGCCGGCCGGCACCGCGTATCGATGCCGCCTCATGGCATTCGCGTTCCGGCCGTGCTGCCGCATGCTTGTTGCAGGCAACCGCCTAAGCGGCGATTCTAGCCTCTGCGCTCTTCGCTGCACACTCCTGCAGATACTGCATTGCAGCATCCACGCCGCCTTTCTGGTGCGGCACACCGGCCAGAGACAGCCCCATCTCCACGCCGGCCAGCGCCGCCATCAGCGACAAGTCGTTGAAGTCGCCCAGATGGCCGATGCGGAACGCCTTGCCTTTGAGCCTGCCAAGGCCCATTCCCAGCGACAGGTCGAAGTGTTCGAGAATGACAGCGCGCAGCGCATCGGCGTCGTGACCGGCGGGCATCATGATGGCGGTAAGCACCGGCGAATAGTCCGCGGGATTCTGGCAGACCAGTTCGAGCCCCCAGGCACGGGCGGCACGCCGGGTGGCTTCGCCGTGCCGGATATGCCGTGCGTAAACGTTTGGCAGACCTTCCTCATGCAGCATGGCGATGGCTTCGCGCAAGCCGAACAACAGATTGGTTGCCGGGGTGTACGGAAAATAGCCGGTCTTGTTCGCTTCCAGCATGTCTTCCCAAGACCAGAACGCCCTCGGCAACTTTGCTGATTTGCCCGCCGCCAGCGCCTTGGTGGAAACGGCATTGAACGACAGTCCGGGGGGCAGCATCAGACCCTTTTGCGAGCCGCCGATGGTGACATCCACGCCCCATTCGTCATGACGGTAGTCGACCGAGCCCAGTGATGAAATCGTATCGACCATCAACAGCGCCGGATGGCCGAGCTTGTCCATGACTTTGCGAATGGCGGCGATGTCCGAAATCACCGACGTGGCGGTTTCGCTGTGCACGGCGCACACCGCCTTGATGGTGTGACCCTTGTCGGCGGCCAGGTGTGTTTCCACCACGACCGGGTCGATGGCGCGGCGCCAGTCTGTGTCGATGAGTTCGGGTTGCAGTCCCAGCTTGACCGCCATCTTGTGCCAAAGTGCGGCGAACTGACCCGTCTCGATCATCAGGACTTTGTCGCCCGGCGAAAGTGTGTTGGTGAGTGCGGCTTCCCACGCGCCGGTGCCGGACGCCGGATAAATGATGACCGGCTGTTCAGTCTTGAAAATAGTTTTGATGCCGGCCAGCACATCGCGGCCCAACAGGCCGAACTCCGGCCCGCGGTGGTCGATGACCTGCCGGTCGATGGCACGCAGAATGCGGTCGGGCACTGTGGTTGGCCCGGGGATCTGCAGAAAGTGCCGGCCGGCGCGGTGCGGCATCAGTGGTGTCGATGGGGCCATGGTGTTCTCCTCGGGGCGTTTTCTTTGAATGCGACCTAAACTGCGGAATACTGATTTTGCGCACCATAACACTGGTGAATTCGCGGTTGGGGGGAAATGGAGTCAATATGCTTCATACCACCCCCGCGATCCGGGCCCGCAGCCCCGGCCAATAATCTGTCTGGCAGGCTGCAATGCCCGCCTGGTGCGACAGAACACCACGAACATTTCCCCACATTGAGCAATTCGCCTTGAGCGCACAACCAATCCATTTCAGCCCGAACCGCCACACTTCACACCCGCTCGCGAATCGACTGCGACGGGAGGTAGACGGTGAAGTGCTGTTCGGTGATGCGGATCGCGGCCGCTATTCCACTGACGCGTCCATCTATCAGATCATGCCGGTCGGTGTGGTGGTACCCCGCACACCCGACGCCGCGCTGTCCGCCCTGCAGATTGCGGTGGAGCAGGGCATACCGGTGTTGCCGCGCGGTGGCGGCACCTCGCAGTGCGGCCAGACAGTAGGCGCGGCGCTGGTCATCGATAACAGCAAGTTTCTTAACAAGGTACTGCAGGTAGATGCACCGAACCGGCGCGCGCAGGTTCAGCCTGGCATCGTGCTGGACCACCTGAATGCCGCCTTGAAGTCCACCGGGCTCTGGTATCCGGTGGATGTCTCGACTTCGGCGCAGGCCACCATCGGTGGCATGGCCGGCAACAATTCCTGCGGCTCGCGCTCCATCGCCTACGGCAACATG
>CAYSKY010000571.1:0-521 GCA_964431425.1 uncultured Burkholderiales bacterium | reverse complement strand
ACGTGGCGGCGATCGAAGCGGTGTTGGCCGACGGCAGCATCGAGCGCTTTGGCGAACTGGGGTCGAACGATGAACCCGCCGGCCTGGGTCGCTCCGGCCGCTACCGTCAATTGCTGCAGGGGATTCGTGCCATTTGCGAGCGTGAGCGGGAAGAAATCGCACTGCGTTTTCCGCCGCTGTTGCGGCGCGTCGCTGGCTACAACCTCGACTGGCTGGCGCCATGTGATCCGCTGCGCTACAACTCGGCCGTACCCAATCTAGCGCACCTGCTGGTGGGCTCCGAGGGCACGCTGGCGTACTTTCGCTCCCTTGAACTGAAGCTGTCTCCTCTTCCGAAGCACAAGGTTTTGGGGGTGATCAGCTTCCCGACCTTCTACCAGTCGATGGACCTGACCCAGCACATCGTCAAACTGGGACCGGCGGCGGTGGAACTGGTGGACCGCACCATGATCGAGTTGTCGCGCAACAATCCCGCCTTCCGGCCGGTGATTGATGCCGCACTCATTGGCGAACCGGACGCC
>CAYSKY010000570.1:0-2809 GCA_964431425.1 uncultured Burkholderiales bacterium | reverse complement strand
GACGACCAGCAACCAGAACGCCGCGATGAATACCCAGCCGAATACAGTCGGCGAACACCAGCCCCAGCCGCAGGCACCGTTGTGCTCAAGCAGGCCTGTCACGCCTACCGCGTGGAACAGGTACACCGACAGGAACGGGACAGCCGCAAACACGCCCATCGGCGAATCCATATATCGCGGCCAGAAATAGCCGGGTGCACAGAGCAACGCCCAGGCACCGATGATCACCAGCATGACCTTGATCGTTTTCATCGAGGGTGACGGGAACGGAACCCTGCGGTATCAGGTCTGCATGCCAAACCAGCCCCTCGCACGCTCTTCCTCCAGCCGGGCTTCGATGTACTCCCACAGTGCCGGGCAGCCGTTGCGAATCTGATCCTTGATCCGCCCGACCACACGCGCATGGGTGATGCCGTTTTCCCGCCAGCTTTGCCCCGCATTGGCGAGGTTCAGCAACACCGGCATGGCGCGGTCGACGGCATTGGCATAGCGTGACTCCGGCGTTTCACCCGCCTCAAACTCGCGCCACAGCGCCAGGAAGCGATCGGCGTGCGCCTGCGGCAGCAATCCGAAGATGCGTTCCACGGCGGCCAGTTCCGCCGCCTTGCGCTCTTCCCAGCCGCCCTCGGCGTAGACGATGGTGTCGCCGGTATCGATCTCGCCGATGTCGTGTACCAGCAGCATGCGGATGACGCGATCCAGATCCAGTTCCGCTTCCGCGTAGTGCACCAGTGACGACGCGAACATGGCGATCTGCCAGCTGTGTTCGGCGGAGTTTTCGTATCGATCCTGCCCGAGCGGTCGGGTCTTGCGGGTTACCCCCTTGAGCTTGTCGAGTTCGAGGACAAATTCGATGACCTGCTGCACCATGGTTGGTTTTCCTTGCCGGCACGGTCGCCGGTGTTCTCAGTCGATCAGGTTATTCTGCTTCAGCCAGTCCAGCACCAGCCGTCCTGCCAACGAACAACGTTCACGGTCGGCGTAGGAAAACCACAGGATTTCCTCAATCTCGGCCGACGGACGAATATCATCCAGCGCGCCGTCAACCGGCGCCTGATAGCAACGCAAGGTCACCGTGGTACCGGGCGCCTGACCATCTGCCGGGGCGCGAAACACCCCTGCCAATTTCAGGGTTCCGGGCATCAGGCGGATGGAAAGTTCTTCAGCGACTTCACGCAACAGCGCAGCCTCATCGCTCTCGCCGGGTTCACGCTTGCCGCCGGGAAGGTAGGCCGTCTGCCGGCCCCGGGAGCGCGCAAACAGCACCCGCCGTCGGTCGACGCAAAGCCAGGCCAGTTTGTCGATTTCCATGTTCAGCCTGATGGAAGATTGCAGGGCTGCCGCATGCGTGGCCGGCAGCGGTCACTCATGCCCCGTCACGGGCGGCGTCCTTGATGCGATAACGGATGTAGAGAGCCAGCGACAGCGCCGCCGCCGCTCCCAGCACCGACCATACGTAGGGCGATGCCGGGTTCGGTGCCTTGTGATCGGCGAAAAACGTCTCCGCGAGCAACACCAGCGAAATCAACAAAAAACCCAGCGCGTTATTGGCCTTGCGGCGCCATTCGCTTTTCATCCCGCCTCCATCACCCAGTGTGCCGAACGGACCAGCCGGTCGGACCAGCGGACAGTTTGCCACGTCGCGAAACGCCCGGCGCAGGCATATGGGGAATGTGATCCCGCCGCCATACGCCGGGCACCGGGGCTGGAAGTCAACCCCTCCCGCGAGGCAAAGAGCGGTGCTCCGGCACGCGCGGACCCGCCGGTCGCGCCACTTCCAGCTGGAATCTTTCGAAATCGGTACGGAAAATTTTTCGCAGATCTTCCGACTCGGCCACGACGCCGGACAACACACAGTTGATCCAGGCCTTGTTGCCCGACCCGAGCACATGCGAGACGTGCGGGGCCAGCGGAGCGCCGATGCCGGCGAGCAGCGGCAGTAGCACCTGTGCAACCGGCCATTCCGGGTCCTGCATCCAATCAACGAGTATGGGCAAAACCGGAGCCACGCCGGGATAGCCGAGCGCAACCAATGCCTCGGCGCGGGACACGTCGGCTTTGTGGGTCGGCAACAATGACAGCGGATCAGCGCGCAAGAGAAACAGCCCCGGTTCGTCGTCCGTGCGTGACGTGCCGGTGTGGGTTTCGCGGTACATCCGAAGCCCTGCCACCGCCTGATAATTCACGCCGTTGACGTTATTAACGCTAATTACTCTAGTCGCCAACATGGCCGGGGACAATACGAGAATCCCCTATAAGCAGGTGGGTTCGTCGCTAAATTTGGGTGACAAACTTTTATGTTGCCCGCCCGATGTCACGGGCCGGACCGGCGAACGTGTCAGGTGCCGATAACTTCCGCGACGAGATCGTGTTCTTCGGCCGCCACCACGCGCGCCCTCAGCAAGTCGCCGGGGGCCACCTTCTTGCTCACGCCGGTAACGTAGACCACGCCGTCAATCTCAGGCGCGTCCGCCTTGGAACGGGCCACCGCGATGCGATGGCCGCGCTCCCCCTCGGCCAGGCGGTCCACCAACACGTCAATATCCCGGCCGACCTTGGCCTGCAATCTCTTTCGGCTGATGGCTTCCTGATGCGCCATGAAGCGCGCCTGCCGCTCCGCCCGCAGCTCATCCGGCACCGGATCAGGCAATGCGTTGGCCCTGGCGCCCTCCACCGGCGAATACGCGAAGCAGCCGACGCGGTCCAACTGGGCTTCGGTGAGAAAGTCCAGCAGTTCCTGAAACTCGGCCTCGGTCTCACCGGGGAATCCGGCGATGAACGTCGAGCGAATGGTCAGCTCCGGACATTC
>CAYSKY010000569.1:0-2811 GCA_964431425.1 uncultured Burkholderiales bacterium | reverse complement strand
GTACTGCTTCGTGGTGCCGCTCACTGGTATTCCCCACTCCAACTTACCGTGACCTGCCTGGCGTCACGATCCACCTTTACGATCACTTCGTCGATGAACGGGATCAGCATTTCCTCGCCGCCCAGTTTTACCACCAGCACGTCGTTGGCGCCGGTTTCAATCAGAGTTTCAATCTTGCCGAGGCGCTTGCCCAAGGTGTCGACCACATCGCTTCCGATCAGGTCGATCCACAGTACTTCGCCTTCTTCCAGGTCACCCAGCGCTTCGCGCGGGATGCCAATTTCACGCTTGACCAGCTTCTCGGCAGCCGTCCGGTCGTCACAGCCCTTGAGCTTGGCAAAGACGCCTTTGACGTTGACCGCGAAGTCTTCCAGTTCGAATTCTTCCCAGCCTGCCCCGCTCTTGAGCAACCAGGATGCGTATTCGTCCAGGCTGTCGGGAGACTCGGTGAATGTCTGTAACTTGAGCCAACCTTTGATGCCGAACGGCGCGCCAACGCGCGCCATAATTACGATGTCTTCGGCAGGCGGGTTGTTACTTGGCGGCTTTTTTGCCACGCTTGACGAGCTTCAGGACAGCGTCGGACGCCTGTGCGCCCTTCGACTGCCAAAAGGCCAGACGGTCGGCTGCGATGCGAAATCCCTCTTCAGATTCGCCGGCCAGCGGGTTGTAGAAGCCGATGCGCTCGATAAAGCGGCCGTCGCGCGCGTCGCGGGAATCAGCAACGACGACGTTATAAAAAGGGCGATTCTTCGCGCCACCGCGCGCCATGCGAATAACTACCATTGACCATCTCCTGTAGGGCAAATTGCCGCAAAACAATCCGTTGTGAACGGATAACGGGCCGGTTGCGAACCGGTAACGCCTGCTGGCAGGGTGAACCGCAGCCAAAATGCAGGAAAGCTTTGAATTATAAGCCGAATCAGCTATTCAAGGCAAGTCCCTCGCCCGCGCGCCGAAAGGGCTCACGGACTGTGCCGGCTCACCCGTGGGTCGCGGTGCGCATAATTTCGATGAGGCGGGATGCGGTTGCCAGCAGCTTTTCATCCTGGTGCCTCGCGCCGATCAATTGAAGCCCCAGGGGCATCCTCAGTTTGTTGCGGTACACCGGAAGGTTGAGCGCCGGCAGGTGCAATGCGGTCACGAGGCGATTGAACACCGGATCGCCAGTCGAGGCCAGGCCACGTGGTGCGGCGCCACAAGCCGACGGCATGAGCCATGCATCGCAGTCGCCAAACAGGTAGTCGACCTGCTTGCGCGTGGTGTCGAGGCGCTCACGCGCGGCGGCGTAAGCATCCGACGTTATGACCGACCCTTTGTCCAACTGTGAGGCCAACGCAGGGTCGAGCAGCGTGCGATGCTGGTCCAATTCCGTGTGGTAGTGGCGCGCATTCTCCGCCAGCTGGACGATTTCCTGGTCCCTTTGGGCTTCGTCATACGAGGCAGGTAGCCGCATCTCGCGTACCCGCACACCCGCTGACGTCATGGCGTCAGCAGCTTCGGCAATCGCCACCGACATGTCCACGTCGGCGTGTTGCATGAAATTGGATATCAGTGCTATCCGCAGCGTCCGGTCGATGGCGGGCAGGGGCGTCAGGCGTCCGGCACCGGTCATTGCGAGGTACCAGCGGTGGGCGTCTTCGATTGTCCGGGTGAAGGCGCCGACCGTATCCAGGGTTTCCGACTGCAGTTTCACACCACTGCGGGGAACCAATCCGAAGGTCGGCTTGAAGCCAACCACGCCGCAGAAAGCGGCCGGCCGGATCACTGATCCGGCCGTCTGCGTGCCCATGGCAAGCGGAACCATTCCGGCTGAAACCGCCGCCGCTGACCCGGCCGACGAACCGCCCGGCGAAAAATCGATATTCTGCGGATTCTTCGTTCGGGAAGGAACAAACGTCGCCAGTTCGGTGCTGACGGTTTTTCCAACAATGATGGCGCCCGAAGCACGCGCCAGCGCCACGCACGCTGCATCGACGCGGGCAATGTTTCCCGAGTAGATGGCAGAGCCATGGGTCGTTGGCATCCCTTTGACATCAATGATGTCCTTGATGCCGATCGCCACACCGTTCAAAAGGCCGGCGGCTCCGGCGAGGTCCAGCTCGCGCGCCCGCGCCCGCGCGCCCGCGGCATCAACATATTCCCAGGCGGCGATCCCCGGATCAAGCATCTCGATCTGGGCAAGGCAATCCTCGATGCGGAATTCGCAGTCCCCCATCATGGCCCGGTCCGATTCATGAGCGCATGCCTGGAAGCATCCCCTTCATCCCGCGCATCATTTTGGCAAGTCCGCCGCCCTTCATCATTTTCATCATCTTTTGCATCTGCTCAAACTGGCTGATGATACGGTTCACTTCCTGCACGCTCACCCCTGCGCCGGCTGCGATGCGGCGCTTGCGCGACGCTTTGATCAGTTCGGGCTTGCGTCGCTCCAGAGGTGTCATCGAATTGATCACGCCTTCGGTGCGGCGCAGTTGCTTTTCCTGCAGGTCCGGCGCACCTTGCGCTGCCTGGGACAGTTGGGCGGGCAGCTTGTCCATCAGTGCGGACATGCCGCCCATTTTTCGCATCTGCAACAGTTGGGACTTGAAGTCCTCGAAGTCGAAATCCTTGCCCTTCTTGAATTTCTCGGCAAGCTTGCGGGCCTCGTCGTGGTCTATGTTCTTTTGCGCGTCCTCGATGAGTGACAACACGTCGCCCATGCCAAGAATGCGCGATGCCATGCGCTCGGCGTGAAAAACCTCCAGCCCGTCCATTTTTTCCGAAACGCCGGCAAACTTGATCGGCTGGCCGGTCACGTGACGCACAGAC
>CAYSKY010000568.1:0-2812 GCA_964431425.1 uncultured Burkholderiales bacterium | reverse complement strand
GATCAGTCTCGGCCGGCAGCTATTCGGCGACAAGGACGGCCCGGCGCCCGCAGCTGATGCCCCCACCGCCGCCGGCACCGGTGTGCGCCTCAAAGGCGTGGTGGCCGTGGACGGCAAGACGCTGGCCGCCGCCGTGGTCAACCTGGGCGGCAAGGACCAGACGGTGTATCTCAAGCAGGAGTTCTCGCCTGGAATCTCGCTGCTGGAAGTGAAACCCGATCACATCATCATCAGCCGCAGCGGCGCGCGCGAACGCATCGACCTCGACAAGCTCGGCACCAAGCCCGGCCCCGCCGCCAATGCCAGCGCCGCCACCGGCGGCCCGGCCCCCACCAACTTCCGTTTGAACGTGGCCAGCACCGGCAACAACGCCTACGCCCTCTCGCGCCAGGAACTCAACACGGTGTTGCAGGACCCGCGCCAGATGAACTTCCTCGGCCGCATCGGCCCCGCCCCCACTGGCGGCGTGCGGGTGGAAGATTCCCCCGCCGGTTCGCTCGCCAACAAGCTCGGACTGCAAGTGGGCGACGTCATTACCGCTATCAATGGACAGCCCATCAACTCGCCTGGCGACCTCGCCCGTGTCTACGGCCAGTTCGATTCGATGAGCACCATCCGCGCCGAAGTGAAGCGCGGTGGCGCGCCGGTGGTGATGAACTATTCGGTGAAGAACTAGCCGAGTACCGTCGGGCTTGGCATCCGCTTGGATGCACGCATAGGTTTCCATGTTTCCATTGTCCAGACCGACAAATTTGCGGTGGGGTCCTTCCCCGGCGCAGGCCGGGGGCCAATTTGAATTTTTGGCTGGAAAAAATTAGGCCAATCCATGGCGCTGGATTGGCGTTCGGCAGGCGCGAAGCTTGCTCCGCGAATTCCCCGCCTCGCCCCCGGCCTGCGCCGGGGAAGGGGAAATTGCGCATTTGCATTTGCTTGCGCATTGGCGTGTTCACCGCGCCCCATAAGTAAACTCAAGCATTGGCGAGGCTCCCAGGCCAAAAGTGGCTGGAAAGCCGCGCCAGTGCTGGAGTTTGGCCATAAAAGTAGAACAAGCCACCCGCCGCCCGAACACGGCGGGCATCCGATGCCAGTCTCGGCACGTAAAACCCGTGTCGTACTTCCCACGGAGTGGCCACCATGTTCAGAACCTTCGCCCGATGCTTACTCGTCCTCTCGCTTGCACTTTCCGGCAGCGCGCAGGCGGCATTCCACCTCTGGGCCATTACCGAGGTTTACTCCAATGCCGATGGCACGGTGCAGTTCGTCGAACTCGCCACCCAAAGCGACGGCCAGCAGTTTGTACTCGGACACACCATCACCAGCACCAGCGGCAGCCGCACCAATTCATACACGTTCGCGTCCAACCTACCGGGCGACTCCACCGGCAAATCCTTCCTGATCGCCACGCAGGGGTTCGCGGCACTTAACATCGTCACGCCGGATTACATCGTGCCGAACAGCTTCCTGTTCACCACCAACGGCACCATCAATTTCGCCGAGGGTGTGGACATCGTCAGCTACACCAGCCTGCCCACCACGGGCGGACTGTCGATCAATCCCAACGGTGCGCAAAGCATCAACTCACCCCGCAACTATCGCGGTCTTACCGGGACGTTGCCGGCTACCACCGCGGGCCCGACCGGGCCGCTGGATTACTCCGACATGTGGTGGGTGGGCGAGGCCGAGAACGGCTGGGGCATGTCCATCCAGCAGCACGCCGACAAGCCCTTCATTGCGCTCTACGTTTACGACAGCACCGGCAAACCCACCTGGTACGTGCTGCCCGCCGGCACCTGGACCAACAACTTCACCACCTTCTCCGGCGCGCTCTACCAGCCGACCTCGGCACCGCTCAATGCCTACACGCCGGCGACGTTTGTGGTCGGCACCTCGCCCGGCAACATGACGCTGACCTTCACCAGCAGCTCGGCCGCCACCATGCAGTACACCATCAACGGTGTCACCGGCCAAAAGTCGGTGGTGCGCCAGCCCTTCGGCACGGGCACCTCGCCGCTCACGGTGGGCGACATGTGGTGGGCCGGCACCTCGCAGGACGGCTGGGGCATCAACCTCGTGCAACATCAGGGCATCGTGTTCGGCGTCTGGTACACCTACGGTTCGGACGGCAAACCCACCTGGTACGTGCTGCCCAATGGCACCTGGACCAACAACACTTATGCTGGCCCCTTTTACAGCACCACCGGCTCGCCGTGGCTGGGCGCCACCTACAGCCCCTCCCAACTGGCCGTCACGCAGGCCGGCACCCTGAGCTTTGCCTTCACCAATGCCAACAGCGCGACGATGAACTACACGTTCACCTCAGGCCCGTTTTCCGGCACGACGCAATCCAAGAGCATTGTGCGGCAGCCGTACTGAATTCAGCTCCCCCGCGCGTGCGGCCCTGGCACCGTTCTACACCTCGCAGGCGCCGCTTGAGGCGGGTCAGCCCGGAAACTCGCGCCAATAAACAGCTGATTGTTTTCAATTGGTTACATTCGAGTGCCGGTCGCTACGGGCTTGCCGTCCGCATTTCGAAAAGTCAGCAAAAAACGCCCGCCCCGGCCGGCGGCTAGTGGAGTAAACTGCAGTGGTCCTAGTCCAAACTCCTAGACTTTTCACCATGCTTAGATGGCAACACCACACGCAGGCAACACCATTGCCTGAGTCGCTGGTGACTGGCAACAGCGCGATCGACCACGAGCACGCACTGCTGCTGGATCAACTGGACAACTTGCGCTCCGCGCGGGACTTGTCGACCCGTGACGAAGCCGTTGGCGAGGCGCTGAACAACATCAGCCAGCTGCTGCTCTCGCAC
>CAYSKY010000567.1:0-2812 GCA_964431425.1 uncultured Burkholderiales bacterium | reverse complement strand
GCCCGGGCCATGCGTCCGGCCCCGGCCGGCAGCCGCCAGGGTGCATGCCCGAATGCCTCGACCAGAAAATTCACGAACGCGACCACCCGCGGGCTCTTGTGCCGTCCGGGCAGGTACACCGCGGACAGCGGAAGGGTCTCGCGATGGTGCACATCTTCGAGCAGAGGCACCAGTGCACCGCTGCGGATGCCGTCGCCCACGATCACATCGGCGAGCCGGATGATGCCCACGCCGGCGATGGCCATCTGCAGCAGCGATTCGGCGTTGTTGGCGTTCACATTGCCGGTGACTTCCACGTTTTCGATGCCGTTGCCGGTGTCGAATGGCCAGCGGCGCAGCTGGGGGGCGGCGCTGATGGAGATACAGTTGTGGTTCAGCAAATCCTGCGGGGATGTGGGCGTGCCGTACTTTTTCAGATAGGCCGGTGCCGCACAAATAACGCGGTGCAGGTCGCAGATGCGCCGGGCAATCAGGCCGGAATCGCGCAGATGGCCGTTGCGGATGGCCACGTCGGCGCCCTCCTCGACCAGGTCGATCAGGCGGTCGTTGACGGTGATATCGAGTTCGATCTGAGGATAGCGTTCCAGGAAGCGCGGCAGCGCCGGCGACAACTGGTGCAACCCGAATGCCGCGCCGACGTTGACGCGCAACAAACCCTTGGGGCAGTCGGAAAAGCGCGTGACTTCGGCCTCGGCTTCTTCGATGTCGGCAAGAATGCGCTTCGCGCTGGCGAAATAGGCCTCACCCTCGGCGGTCAGCGCCAGTTTGCGCGTGGTGCGGTTCATCAGGCGCACGCCGAGGCGGTCTTCCAGCCGCGTGACCAGTTTCGACAGGGCGGAAGGCGTCAGGTCCAGGTCCCGAGCGGCGGCGGAAAATCCACCCAGTTCGACGGATCGCACAAAGACCCGCATTTCGCCCGCTGCATCCAATCGCCGCCTCCAACTTGTGAAAATATTTCGGCAATCTTATCCCGATCCGGCGATTACTTTCGGCCCCGAATGCAATTCGCGTCGCCTGCTAAAACCGCTGGCGATCGGCCCACATCCGGCCGGCACGGCCGAAACAGGGTGAAGGGCTATAATTTAGGGTTCCGCCTCCCAGAAGTCTGCCATGAAACGCCAACGCAGCAAGTCTCCCCTCCGCCTGTCCCGCGACGCCGAGCGCCTCATCGCGCTGTCCACCGGCCTGGTCGCCTCCGGCAGCCGCGCCGAAGACGCCTACTGGGAGGCCAGCATCATCCAGACCGTTGAAAAACTGTTGCATGCCGGCAACGACAACACCCTGGACATGGCGCTGGACCACACCTACCAAAGCAATCCGGGCGCCCATGATGCGCTGGTGGAGCTGATCGAGGCCGCCTCGGAATCGCTGATCGTCGAAATGGATGGCCAACGCTGGCGCCTGCTGCTGCTGGCCGTGCCGCTGGTCGCCTGCTCGCGTTACTCGGTGCCCTCGGGCCCGATTGGCGTCGAGGCGATGGCGAGCATCGTGCCGCACCTCCATGGCCACGTGCTGGCCAGTGCCGCGCGGGCGTGCGTGAGCCCGTACCTCTATAGCATCGACCAGATGCCGCGCGACTTTTCCAGCGTGCACAAGCTGGCGCAAAAGCTGGGCGAGGCCGCCATCTCCGGCCACGCGCCGAAGCTGGATCTGGCGCGCATGCCGGAAACTGCACCGCTGCTGGCAGACACGCGCTTTTTGTTGGCCGGCATTGCCATTGTTGAAGGCCAGCCGCTGTTTCGCTGGCAGGAAGAGGACAAAGTCACGCGGGCCGACTGCCTCGAGCGCTGGATTGCCCAATGCCGCCCCAACCTGGCGCGCCTCATGCCCGGCTGTGCATTTGAATCGCTGCTGCCGGACGCCTATTTCGCCAGCTGCCGCGAGTCGGACCGGCGCGTGCGACCCTATGCCATCCGCGCGGCAGTCGGAAACCTGGAAGACGCGCTCAAGGTCAATGCCTCGCAAATGCGCGGCATCGTCGCCGGCTTCGGTGTGGAGCGTGTGGATGAATACCGCATCGGGTTCACGCAGCGCGGACAGGATGATGTGGTGCACGGTATCGTCTGGCCGCTGTACGGCCGCGAGGATGACGATGCCCAGCCTACGCCGGTCAAGGAAGTCGAGGAGGCCCTGAAAGAGGCCAAGGTCGGCGAAGTCACCCGCCTGCCCGGCCTGTTCGCACCTGAATTCTGTGAAGACTGCGGCGCGCCCCTGTTCGCCGATGCCGACGCCGAGATGGTTCACCCGGAGTTGCCGGAAGAGGCGGAACCGACCGTGGCGCACTACCACTAGCGCTTTTGTCTTTCGGTGCCGCTCCGTGCCGGTGCCCCGAAAGGCGCGGAACTGGTGGTGGCTGGCGCGAAAAGCGCTGTCGGAAAATATTACAAGCGGTGAAATATGCCGCGCCGCGGCCCAGCGGTTGCGCATTAAGTAATTGTTTTTATTATTTTTATTTTTTTGGCACGATAGCTGCTTTTAAGGTGGCACTGGTTTGCTGCTAATTGTTTTCACCGGCAACCAACGATACGACCTCTCCAAAAAAACCGCATTGCCAAAATAGAAACGTCTTAACTATGAAAATCAAGAATTTGTTGAAAACCATTGCCGGCATCGGACTGGTTGTTGTGGCTGGCGCTACATCCGCTGCGCCTATCCTCACCGCCACGCCGGTTCCCGGTTCTCCTGCTGTCACCGTCCCCAATCAATTCGGCCCGTTCTCGGGTTCCGCCGCGACCTATTGGTCACAGTTTTCACGACTGATCACGTCGGTCAATGGAATGTATGGCTCGCTGTCCATCAGTGAAGCCGGCAC
>CAYSKY010000566.1:1628-2830 GCA_964431425.1 uncultured Burkholderiales bacterium | reverse complement strand
GTATCGGGGTGAAAGAGGATCCGCCGCGTGGCACGAATGGTTGCGTCGAGTTCGGATGCTGCCTGTTCAATCGG
Organism: uncultured Burkholderiales bacterium; assembly: GCA_964431425.1. Classification (GTDB taxonomy): domain Bacteria; phylum Pseudomonadota; class Gammaproteobacteria; order Burkholderiales; family Usitatibacteraceae; genus UKL13-2. The sequence goes on along the minus strand of CAYSKY010000566.1, from coordinate 2,756 downwards.
GGTGGGGCGCCAGCGCGCAAAATCCAAGCGCACAACAAACTTGTATCTTCGCCGGCCAGATTCGCTTCAGATTGGCATGGTGACTTCGAACTGCACGCCGCTGGCGTCTGGCAGGTTGGACGCTGATATTCGTCCCGCGTGATGCTCGGCGACGATCCTCGCGATGTATAGCCCGAGCCCGAGGTGTCCCTGTTCGGTGCCCGGTTCGCGGGATGAGACCATGGACAGGAACAATTGTGGCAAACGGTCCGCAGGAATCGTCGGGCCGGTATTCCGGACTCGGATGGTAGCGGTTTGGGCGTCCACGTGAAGCGAGACCACGATCGCGCTGCCAGGCACCGCAAAATCGCTGGCGTTCTGAACCAGCTTGTCGATCATCTGCGCAATGGCATCCGGAACAACGCCGGCATGAACCGACGGGGAGTCCGCCATATCGAGAACAAACTGGCGCTCAGGAAATGCATGGCGGTAGCCATCAATACAGCCCGCCACCAGCTTGGATAGATTCACCGTTTCGCGCTCCGCGCCGGCGAGCATACTCTCAAGTTGCGCCGCTTCAGACATTCTCGCAATCAGGCCGGACATCCGGGCCACGCCTTGATCAGCCCGCTCGACGTACACGTGATGTTCTCCGGACAATGTACCGGCTTTGAGGTTATCCAGAGATGAGCGGACCACTGCAACGGGAGTTCTCAGCTCGTGTGCAAGCCGAGCAGCCATCTGCTCCAGATAGCTGTTGTAACGTCGCAACCGCTGCACCGTCGCATTTAGTGTGGCGCCCAGCGCGCCAATCTCATCGGGGTGGTCAGACGCTGAAATGGATCCGACGATACGCCCGTTCGCATCGATAGCTTGCTCGGCCTCTGACTGCAGGCGCCGAACACGATAGGTCAGCCACCAGGCAAATGCGCCCAAGGACAGGAATCCGACCAGCACGATAATCAGTGACATTGCCAGAAGCGACTCAAGCGCACTGACCTTAAGGGTTTGCGCGCTGTTGGCGGCTTCCTCGACGACGACGGCCGCCACGATGTTGTCCCCGAGCCATACCGGCTGCGCGACCGAAACCACGGGCATTCCCCCGGGGCCCAAAGGGCGGGTACGGATGTTGGGCTCGCCCACCAATGC
>CAYSKY010000566.1:0-1618 GCA_964431425.1 uncultured Burkholderiales bacterium | reverse complement strand
GTTTGTATTCCCAGCTACCGGTGCAACCGATCTCCTGCGCCATCACCAGGCGCTGGGTGTCGGTGGCGGTTTCATCAGTCGCGGTATCCTTCTCGCGCGCCATCAGATTGATCAAAGGACGCACCAGCGTGGAATAGATTGACGCCAGTCCCCCGGGACCTGCGCCATTGCCCGCAACATAAGGCTTCACGTTACCAGCCAGACCACGTACCCGCGAACGGGAGTCCACCACCCAGATACGCGCTGAGTCGCCGGCAACGACGCTGAGAATGCGTTCCACCTCATCAGAGGGAACATAGGCGTTGCCAAGCCCCGCCGCCGCAACCGGATCCGCGCCACTAAAAATCGACAAAACCTGCCGGCGCTCCAGCTCGTCCGCCTCGGCAGCCTCCGTTGGAAGCCCGGACGAGAAGAGTTGTGGGCGGTTGGAAAGCGTGGCAGCCAGCAGCTTTGCCGAATTCACCAGCACCAAATGTTGGCCGTTTCTGAGATAGGTATCCATTTGCTGCACAAAGCGAAACCCAATCAGGGGAATCAGCAAAAGGGTCGCCGCCACCAGCAACAATTTCGCGCGGATGCTTTTGGAAAACGGTACCGACCGGTGGGGCGACCCGCTTGCTTGCGTAGTGGTCATGGCCAACTCCGGCCCAGTCCGATAGCCGGCAACCGAAAGCGATGTATCGCGCGACTCATTGGACCGGGGACCTTGCCGTCACGCAACGGTGTGCCAGCGGTAACCCATGCCGTACACCGTCTCAATTTCATCGAAGGTATCGTCGGTGGCGATGAACTTCTTTCGTATGCGCTTGAGATGTGACGTGATGGTGTTGTCGTCAACCGTGAGTTCAGCCTCGCGCATCAACTGGTCGCGGTTTTTCACGTGACCGGGAAATTTCACCAGCGCATGTACCATCCAGAATTCCGTGACCGTCAATCCGACCTCTGCGCCTTTCCAGGTCGCGCTCAATTTGTTGATGTCGACGATCAAATTGCCGCGCATCAAGACATCCTCAGCGCGGCTGGTTTGACGCACGGCTTCGCACCGACGGAACAACGCCGCGATCCGTGCCAGCAAATGGGGAATGCTGACGTCCTTGGTCACGTAATCGTCCGCACCCAGGCGAAGTCCAGCGACGATATCGAAATCGCTGTCACGTGCAGACAGAAAAATGATCGGTAGCGAAGCCGACTGCGCACGCAGCTCACGGCACAGCGTGAATCCGCCGTCAATGTCGTCTCCCAGTCCGATGTCGAGAATAGCAAGGTCGGGCAGCCTCGCACGAAAACCAGCGGATGCGGCCTCACGGGTGGCGAACGCCTCAACATCGTAGCCGCTGCGTTTGAGCGAATCGCTGTAGTTCTGTCGTATGGCCAGATCGTCTTCGACGAGCGCAATGCGTTTCATGTTCGTGATCTCCTTGGCAGTCAATATATCCCACGCAGAACCGCCTTCCTGTTTTGCCACGGCCGGATGGTGCACGATCATTTTCTTGCCACAATCCGTCGCGTGACCGCCACTTTCCGCCCCGTTCACCGCCGCATTTGCAGCGCCCAATGTTTCCTGCCAACAGCAAATGAAAGGAAACGTCATGCGCTTCATCTGGGCCCGAACCAAAAC
>CAYSKY010000565.1:0-2831 GCA_964431425.1 uncultured Burkholderiales bacterium | reverse complement strand
CGACGACACCTACAAGCTGGCCTGGCTGCGCGGCCTCAAAACCACCTACTACCTGCGCACGCTCGCAGCCACCTCAGCCGAGAAGTCCACCGGCCGCGGCGGTGAACTGAACGCTGTGCCGGTGTCCGGTGGCATGGCCGGCATGGGTGCGTCGGCAGCGATGGCCTCTGAAGGCGGCATGGGTGATGGTGCGGCTGAGGGTGCGAAGTTTTGCTCGATCGATAATCCGGAATGTGAAGCCTGCCAATAATCGCCAGATTCCCTTCCCCGGCCGGGTTACGCAACTGAGCCGGGGTCCAATTTCGTAGCGTACTAGTACAAACAAACTTGGACCCCGGCCTACGCCGGGGAAGGTCAAAAACAGCAGCAAGCAAGAACAAGTAGTCACGCAGCACCACGATTTTTTCACCCACCAAGAAGAGGAAACGCGAATGCAATTTCACATCTTCCAGGATGCAAAGCTCGAGTGGCGGTGGCAGCTTTCCGGGGACGACGGCAAGAAGATCGCCGATTCCGGGGAAGGCTATCGCGATAAGGATGCGTGTCTTGAAACGATCTCTGCGGTGAAAGCATCGGACGAAGCCATCGTGCTGGAGAACGTCACCAGCCTGATGGATACCGAGCTGTTGTCCATGCCCGGTTTCTTTCGTCAGCATTAATCAGCAAACCCTCGCTTCCCGCCGGTAAACGCCGGCGGGAACGCGAAGGCAACTCATCAACCGAAGTTCAACCGTACCACCCGTCGCACGAAGGAGGGCAACACCATGGTCTTCCACCTTTATCAGGATGTCGTCGGTAACTGGCGCTGGTATCTCTCGGCGCCCAATGGTGTGAAGCTCGCGGTGAGCCCTGTCAGTTACGCCCGTCGTGGTGACTGCGTGGCGGCCCTCAACCGTGTGCGTGAAGAAAGTGGCGAAGCCCCGATGGCGTACGACAGTTTCGCGCCCATCGGTCCGTTTTCCGCTGCACAGATTTCGCAGGCCGCGTCGCTGGCTTCCTGAGTGGTGTTTCAGGCGGCGGGGCGGTTTGTTGTTGGGATTGCTGGTATCGCGCTCTGGCTGATTGGTTTCGAAGCGCAGGCCAGCTGGGTGGAAAAGGCGTACGCCACGCCAAGCCGCCCGGGAGTAGAGCAGGTGTTTTTGGTGGCAACGGAAAGCACGATCGCCGACCGCAACACCGTCAAGCATGTGGCGGTGATGTTGCCCGGCGGCGCGGGCGCGGTGGCACCCCCGCTAAAGGGTGAGCTGGACCAGATAGCCGGCAACCGCATCGTGATGCGCGGCCACCTGGCCGAGCAGTTGGGGGTGGTGGCGGTGGTGGGATTGCCCAGCGACAGGAACGACGGCATCTCGATTGATTGGCGCGAGGGCCGGGAGCATGTGCAGGACGTGGGCGCGGTAATCGATGTGCTCATCAAGCAGTACCCGGCGGCGAAAGTCACGGTGTTGGGGTTCAGTAACGGCGCGGTCTCGGCCTCGCACATTGGTGCGGCGCTGGGCGAAAAACTGGGGGCGAAGTTGCAGGCCGTCGTGTTGATGTCCGGCGCCGGCGACGCCCTCCGGCCAGAATGGATCGGCGCACTGGATGCGCTGAAACCGAAAGTGCCGGTGCTGGTGGTGCATCACAGGCGGGACAGTTGTTTGCAGTACGCGGATATCGAGGAAGCAGCGCGCTGGCATGCCCTCATTACCGTGGACGACCCAAACCTGCCACGCGTGAACCGCAACTCCCGCCGCGACTGCGGCCCCGGCAGCGGCCACCAGTTCGCCGGGAAAGAGAAGTGGGTGTACCAGGCAGTCGCAGATTGGATCAAGACCGGGAAATTGCCGGCAACGAATTAGCAGGACGTGGTGGGTGAGGGCGCAGGTAAGTAAGCACTTCACCTCCATCCCAAGTTTTTTCCATGTCGTCCCCGCGAAGGCGGGGACCTCTGGATAGAGAAAAAAGAACCGCCGAACAGATTTTTGAAGTGGCAACAGGTGGTGCCAAGTACCAAGTGAGACAAAGTCCCTTCCCCGGCGAAGGCCGGGGCCCAATTTAAGCGTTGTTCAAAACGCAACGAACTTGGACCCCGGCCTACGCCGGGGAAGGAAAGAGTTTCAAGGTCAGCACAACTGGTTGGCTCCTTCCCCCACGAGGGGGAAGGTTGGGATGGAGGTGAAAAGCCCCCCTCGTTTTTTACATGTCGTCCCCGCGAAGGCGGGGACCTCGGGATAGATAGAAAGCACCACCGAACCACCCAACGAATTCGCAGCAAAAAAACCAGCACCACCGCAAACACCAAAAAAAGCAACCGCCGGCGCACGCCGACAAACCAGAAATCGAAAACAGGAGCATCGAAAAAATGTCTTTATCTTGGGATGACACACCAGCCGCCACGCCACCCGCACCGCAGCCCCGCCTGCAGCCGGCCGCCATACCGACACCGAACCTCGTCTCCACCGCCTACAGCGGCGTGCTGTCGAACCAGGGTCGTCCCATGCTGGAAGACCTGCCCAACGCCCCGCCGGCCGATGACACCGACGCCAACGTCGACATGCGCTTCGCCCGCGTGCGCGCCGAAGACAAGCGCGTGATCAACGGCAAGGCCGACGTCAACCAGCTCGTGCCCTTCAAATACAAATGGGCCTGGGACAAATACCTTTCCGGCTGCGCCAACCACTGGATGCCGCAGGAAGTGAACATGAACCGCGACATCGCCACCTGGAAAGACCCGAACGGGCTCACCGAGGACGAGCGGCTCATCGTCAAGCGCAACCTCGGCTTCTTTGTCACCGCCGATTCGCTGGCCGCCAACAACATCGTGCTGGGCACCTACCGCCACATCACCG
>CAYSKY010000564.1:0-2832 GCA_964431425.1 uncultured Burkholderiales bacterium | reverse complement strand
CGATGGCCATCAAGATGATGGCCGGCGCCTGCGGCAACGGCATCGCCGCCATGACGAACAGCGCCGGCATGCCCCAGGCCTCGATCCAGTTCACCGCACGCTGCCAGTGCGCCGAGGCCTGCAAGTCGGGAAACTGCGCCTGCAGCTGCTCCCAGCCCAGATGCCGAAACAGCAGGAACAGCAGCATGCCGGCCACGCCGCTGGCAAAGGCGGACTGCAGCACGATGGCCTGCCAGCGGCTGCGCGCAAGCAGGACGGCGGTGATGATCACGAAGGTGGCGGGGGAACTCATCGTGAAGGTCGAAGCAAACGTCAGCGCGGCCGCGATCAGCGGCACGTGCCGCGAATGCGGCCCGTCGGCGGCACGGCGCAGGGTGTTTTGCAGGCGTTCGAGGAGGGGGGGGGGGGACAGGGGGGGGGGGGTATGACAGGAGTCCAGTATAGACAGCGCGCGTCGAGCCGCCGCGGCTGGCGCCCCGCCTGCAGAACGACACGGGCACGAAACGCAAGCACTGGCGCGGTTCGCAGGCCAAAACTGTCCCGAAAAGCGCGCCAGTGCTTGTGTTTGACCTGCGTCGTGGTTGCCCACCCACCGGTTTGACCTGTCGCAAACAGATCTGAAGCGACGCACGGTAGCGTGCATTCATGGGCATTGTTGCCTGCAGGAATGGAATGACCACGATCCCAACCCCGCCACCGCCCTGGCTGGCCTTCTACGACAGCGTACCGCCGCACCTCGATTACCCGGCGGTGACGCTGTATGAGGCGCTGGCCGCGAGTGCTGCGCGTGTGCCGGAAAACATCGCCTGGGAATTTTTCGGTCGCCGCGCCACGTATCGCGAGCTGCTGCGGGAGATCGACGGCTGCGCGGCGGTGTTGTCGGCCCTGGGCTTGCAGGCGGGCGACACCCTGCTCGCGATCATGCCGACCACGCCGCAGGCGGTCATCGCCTTCTATGCCGCCAACCGTCTGGGCGCCCGCGTGGCTTTTATCCACCCGCTGTCCACGGCGGTCGAGATCACCCACTATCTGGATGCCACCGGCGCTGTCATCGTTCTCGCGCTGGATGCGTTCTATCCCGTCGTGGTGGCCGCCACACCAAGGCGTCCGCTGCAGACCATCCTGCTTTCGCGCCTCGGGGATTACCTGCCGCCATTGAAGCGCCTGGGCTTCTGGTTCACCCGCGGCCGGCAAATCGCGGCCATTCCAGAGGATGCACGGGTGCAGCGTTGGCATCAGTGGATGGCGGCGGTGACTCCTGCCACGCGCGCGCCGGTGCGTGCTTCCGACGACGTGGCGGCGGTATTGTTCTCCGGTGGCACCACGGCGCTGCCCAAGGGAATCGAGCTGACCAACGCCAACTTTGTCGCGCAGGGCATGCAGGCGGTTTCCTGGGTGCAGATTGCCGGCGGCGATTCGATGCTCGCGATCCTGCCCGTCTTTCATGGCTTTGGCCTGGCGGTCTGCGTGAACGCGGTGCTGATGGCCGGCGGCACCAGCATCCTGGTGCCGCAGTTCAGTGCCGATATTGTGGCCGGTCTGATTCGCAGCGCGCGCCCCAACTTCATCGTCGGGGTCCCCACGCTGTACGAAGCGCTCACGCGCGATGCGTCGCTGCAGCACACCGACCTCTCCTGCCTCAAGGCCTGCTACTGCGGCGCCGACACCCTGCCGCGCGCCGTGAAGGAAAAATTTGAAGGCATGGTCGCGGCCAACGGCGGCAACGCGCGGTTGCTGGAAGGTTACGGACTCACCGAGGCCGTGACCGGCATCATGGCCATGCCCGTGAACCACTATCGCGAAGGCTCCATTGGCATTCCGTTCCCCGATATGCTGGCCAGGATCTGCGCCATGGGCGGCACCGATGAACTGCCGCACGGTACCGAAGGCGAACTGTGCCTCAGCGGGCCGGCGCTGATGCGCGGCTACCTCAACGATGCCGACGCCACCGCGCAGGCGTTGCAGGTGCACGCCGATGGCCGCGTCTGGCTCCACACCGGCGACCTTGCGCGCATGGACCCCGACGGATTCTTCTATTTCTCGGTGCGCCTGAAGCGCATGATCAAGTCCTCGGGCTTCAATGTGTATCCGGCGCAGGTGGAGGCGGTGCTGCGAGAACATTCGTCGGTTGCCGATGCGTGCGTGATCGGCGTGCCGGACCCCTCGCAAATGGAGCGGGTGGTGGCCTGGGTGGTGCCGGCGGCCGGCGTGGCGCGGTCTGCGCAAACCGGCGAAGCATTGATCGCCCATTGCCGCGAGCGGCTGATCAAGTGGTCCTGCCCGCGTGAAGTATTTTTTATCGACAACCTGCCGGTGACCAAGGTGGGCAAGATTGATTACCGCGCGCTGGGCGACCTGCCGCGCCAACCGGAAAAGGCACAACAGCATGAATGACCTGACCAACCCCGCCGCCAGTGCGGCCGCCGGATCACTGCTCGCCAGTGTGCCCGCACACGGCGGCGAACGTGTGGCGCGTGCGCTGGCTGCCAACGATGTGCGCTGGATATTCACGCTGTGCGGCGGGCACATCTCGCCCATCCTGGTGGCCGCCAAAAAGCTTGGCATCCGCATCGTTGATGTGCGCGATGAGGCCACCGCCGTGTTTGCCGCCGACGCAGCGGCGCGCCTCACTGGCACACCCGGCGTGGCGGCTGTCACCGCCGGGCCTGGCCTCACCAACACCATCACTGCACTGAAGAACGCGCAGAAGGCGCAAAGCCCGGTGCTGCTGATCGGCGGTGCGGCGCCCACCCCAATGCAGGGCCGCGGCGCCCTGCAGGACAACGACCACCGCCCGCAGGTGGCGCCGCACGAGAAGAAGCTGTGGCAGGT
>CAYSKY010000563.1:0-2832 GCA_964431425.1 uncultured Burkholderiales bacterium | reverse complement strand
CCCTTTCACCGTGCACGGCGTGCTGGCTGGCTGGATGAAGCCCTCGTTCGCATCCCATCTCGAAGAGTGGCCGGAGCACTTCTCGGTGCGCCCGCGCGGCGTCGGCATGTTGGGGCACTTTGAAACCGTGGAGCACCGCAGCGCTGCCCTCGCCGAAGTGGTGGAGACGCTGGCAACCCGGACAGTCATCACCGGCTGGCGCAGTGAGCTGGTCACCGCCAGCGAGGGCTTTTACTCACCGGCGCTGTTTCACGTCGAACGCGCAGCATCGAGATACTTCGGCCTGACGGTGTATGCCTCACACCTCAATGGCCTCACCGTGCGCCAGGGAGTACCGCATATGTGGATCGGCCGGCGCGCCGAGAGCAAATCGGTCGACCCCGGCAAGCTCGACAACATCACGGCCGGGCGCATTGCGCGCGGGATGACCCCGTTCGCGACGTTGATCAAGGAATGTGGTGAAGAGGCGGGCATGGAACCCGGACTCGCCGGCACCGCCAAACCGGCCGGTGCCATCCGCACCAAATATCCGGTCGAGGAGGGTTTGCACAACGAGATCATCTTCGTGCACGATCTGATCCTCGCTGACACTTTTGAGCCGCAAAACCGGGATGGTGAAGTCAGCGAATTCCAGTGCCTTCCGATCGCCGAGGTACTGGCGATGATCGAAGACCGTCCCGCCGAGTTCACGCGTGATGCTGCGCTGGTCATTCTGGACTGCCTCATCCGCCGTGGTTACCTCACGGCCGATCGCGAGGACTACCTGGACATGATCCACGCCATGCGTCCCTGAAACCTCCACCTGCAAGGCCGCCGGCGGGATCCCCGCAACCGGTGCGGGCAACCAAAACACCAGCACTGACGCGGCTTGCAGGCCAAAAAGCCGCGGGAAGGCGCGCCAGCGCTTGAGTTTGGCATTCATCCCCTCGCAGGCCCAGGTCTGGAAGGAAGCTGCGGCCGGTACCACGCTTATAATCCCCGCCATGTCCGAACTCCCCCATCCCGATCAGCATCCGACGGCCGCTTGTCCGCACATCAGCCGGCACACGCCGCTCCAGATCAAGGCTGCGCAACGGGACCATGATCACGCCGATCACACGCACGGCGCGGCCGGTCGCGACCATGGGCATGCGCATGACGACCACCATCACGGCCACCACCATCATGACCACCACGGGGGTCACGACCACGATTACCGCTCCCATGACAAATCGCTGCTGCTGATCGCGTTTGTCATCACCGCCACCACCATGGTGTTGGAGATCGTCGGCGGATTGATGACCCATTCGCTCGCGCTGGTGTCGGACGGGATCCACATGTTCACCCACGCGTTTGCGCTGGGCGTCAGCTGGGGCGCGATCGTGCTGGCCGCGCGCCCCGCCGACCTGGAGAAGACATTCGGCTACTACCGGATTGAGGTGGTGGCTGCATTTGTCAACGGACTCACCATACTCGGCTCGGCAGCATGGATCGTCGTCGAGGGCTTGACACGGCTCGTGACGCCGGAGCCTGTGGCCATCGGCACCACGCTGATCATCGCCATCGCCGGCCTGGTGATCAACATCATTACCGGCGCCATCCTGATGCGCGGGGACCAGAGCAACCTCAACGTGCGTTCCGCCTTCCTCCACATGATGACCGACACCTTGTCCTCAGTAGCCATCATCGCCGGCCTTGTCATCATCCACTACACCGGTTGGCAGGTGATTGACCCGCTGCTGGCGCTGGTGGTTGCGGTCATCATCGTCAAGTGGTCCTGGTCACTGCTCAGCGGCTCGATGAACGTTTTGCTCGAAGGCTCCCCCGTCGATGTCGGCGAACTGCGCGAGCACGTGCTGGGACATTTTCCGGAGGTACTTGACCTGCACGACGTGCATGTCTGGCAGATTTCGCAACGCTTCAACTGCCTGAGCGCCCACGTTCGCATTGCACCGGAGGCGGTGCAGAATTATTCGTCACTGGTGGGCCGGATCAACCAGTCGCTGCAGGATCGCTTCGATATCGGGCATACCAGCCTTCAACCCGAGTGGGGCTGACCGGCTCAGCTTCCGGCCAGCGGATTCTTCGGGTCATCCCAGCTGAGCGGATCCTCAAGCGGCTCCATATGCACCAGCATTTCCACATTGGGAGCCCGCTGCCGGGCTTCCTTTTCAATCCGCTCCACCAGATCGTGGCCTGCCTTCACCGTCATCGTTCCCGGTACGAGCACGTGCACATCGACAAAGTGCTTGCGCCCTGCCTGCCGTGACCGCAGGGCATGATAGTCACAGCCCTCATGCCGCAAACTTTCCAATACGCTGTGAATAACCGCCAGTTCACCATCAGGGATAGCCTTGTCCATCAGGCCGTCGAACGAACGGCTGATGAGTTTCCAGCCGGTCCAGAGAATTTGCACGGCGACGACGATGGCAACCACCGGATCCAGCAGCAGCCAGCCCGTCAGTGGCACCAGCAGCACCGCCAGAATCACCCCCAGCGTGGTCCAGACGTCGGACAGAAGGTGGTGCGCATCCGCTTCCAGCGTGATCGACCGGTGGGCCCGTGCGCCCTTGAGTAGAAACAAGGCACAGGCGGCGTTCGCCACGGCCGCCAGCACGGATAGCACGATGCCGATGCCCAACTGCTCCAACGGCTTGGGATCTGCCAGCCTCGGTACCGCGGCCGTGATGATTGAAACGGCGGCCACCAGAATCAGGCCGCCTTCGATACCGCTCGAAAAGTACTCCGCCTTTTCATGACCGAAATTGTGATCGTCATCGGCGCCAGTGGATACATAGTGCAGCGTCCACAATGCAACCAGGGCCGCAGCCAGATTGACCAGCGACTCAATAG
>CAYSKY010000562.1:0-2834 GCA_964431425.1 uncultured Burkholderiales bacterium | reverse complement strand
GTTTGACACCACTCGCTGCGCGTGAATGGTTTCGCCGTTTTCCAGCGTCACGGCAACCGCGGAACCATTGGCCGTTTCGACCCTTGCCACCGGGGCATCCACGCTGATCTCCACCCCCAGCGCTTCCGCCTCACGCGCCATCGCCTGTGTGATCGCCCCCATGCCGCCCACGGCATGACCCCAGGTACCGGGCTTGCCGTTCACCTCGCCGAAGACATGGTGCAACAATACATACGCCGAGCCCGGCGTATAGGGCGAGGCAAAGTTGCCGACCACGCTGTCGAAGCCGAAGCAGGCTTTCACCGGGTCCGATTCGAACCAGGCGTCGAGCATGTCGCCCGCGCTCTTGGTGAACAGGTCCAGCACGTCGCGGCGCGCAGCCATGTCCAATGCCTTGAAGCGGCGGCCGGCCTGCCAGGCGCGCAGCAGATCGCTGATGCCGCCGCCGACATTGGGTGGCGTTTCTAGCAGAAGGTCCTTGAGCACGGCGGCCACGCGATCCAGCATCGCGTAATAGTCTGGCAACCGCGCGGCATCGCGCGTCGAAAAGCGCGCCACCTCGGCCTGGGTCGCGGCAAGTCCGCCACCGACCTTGATGTATTCGCGATCATTGAGTGGCAGAAAATTTGAAAAGGGCCGCTCGATGATGCGCAGGCCGTGTTTGGCAAGATTGAGATCGCGGATGATTTTCGGATTCAGCAGGCTGACCGTATAGGCGGCCGTGGAATTGCGAAAACCGGGGTGAAACTCCTCCGTCACCGAGGCGCCGCCCACGATCGGCCGCCGTTCCAGCACACGCACCCGCAGTCCGCCCTTCGCCAGGTAACAGGCGCATACCAGACCATTGTGGCCGCCACCGATGATCACTGCATCGTAGGGTTTGTTCATATCGACGTGCTAAATTCCGGCTCAATGAAAATTCGACCGCCACTATGCGTTTAATCAACACGTCACGCAAGTGTCCGGCGTGGCTGCTGGCCGGCCTGCTGGCGCTGGCCGGTTGCGCCGGCGGCATCGCTGAGTTCAATGGGCCAGACGCACCGTCTTATGCCCCCTACCCGGCAGGCACGACACCGCGCGTCGCGCTGGTCCTCGGTGCCGGCGGCCCGCGCGGATTTGCCCACATCGGCGTGCTCAAGGTGCTTGAGGCCAACGGCATTGAGGCTGACCTGGTGGTGGGCGCCAGCGTGGGCGCCATGATCGGCACCCTCTATGCCGACCGCATGCCAGCGGCCGAGATGGAGCGAATCGCCATGGATCTGGACCCGAAGCGATTCATCGGCTTTTCGATGTCAGGCCTCACCGGCAACGGCAATGCGGTCGAGGACTTCGTACAGAAATTCAGCGCCGGCAAGCCGCTGGATGGCTTCCCCCGCCGGCTGGCGATCACCGCCGCGACCCGCGACCGCAATGAATTGGTGGTATTCAACCGTGGCAATACCGCCGCCGCCGTCCGTGCCTCGTCGGCCACGCCGCGGCAGTTCTCGCCGGTACGCATCCGTGGCATCGAATATCACGACGGCGATGAGGCCGAACCGGTGCCGGTGCGGGTGGCCCGCGACCTTGGCGCGCAATTGGTGATTGCCGTCGATGTATCGGCACATGTCTCCGCCATTCCGGCCCGCGCTCCCGCCGAATGGGCGGACCGCGACCGCATGCGGGCGTCCAAGGTGGCCGCGCAGGCGCCTTACGCCGATGTGATGATCCACCCCGACCTGGGGTATTACGCGGGCATCAGTGAACAATACCGCGTGATGTGCATTGCTCGCGGCGAAGCGGCGGCGACAGCCGCATTGCCAAAGATTCGCGAAGCGCTTGCGCGGCTCGGAAGCCCGGCGGGACCGGTCAGGACGTCAGCAGCGCCGTCTTTTCCTGCACACGAAGGTCAAACTTCGCCACGTTGACCACGACGCGTTCGTGCGTGCCTTCACCGATGACGTCGCGCAGATCGCGTGCCTGCAGCCTGAAGCGGATGGTTCGGCCCTCGATACCCACGACCTCAGCGGTGGCCGTGGCAGTCATCCCGACGGGCGTGGCCGCCACGTGCGAAACATCCAGATGCGTACCCAGGCTTTGATGCCCCTCGGGTAGCAGATGCTCGCAGGCCGCCAGCGCGGCGGCTTCAAACAGGTTGATCATGACCGGCGTCGCCAGCACGCGAATCTTGCCTGAGCCAACGCGCGGCGCGGTGTGTTCGTCCCCCACGACGATGGACGCAGTACCGGTGGTGCCCGACGGAATATCCAGCACGAGGCTCAAGTTCGGGCGCCCTTCAAATTCACTATTTGTCTGCCGGCGCGGATTCGACACGGCCATCGACAATCACGGCTGCACTCTTGGTACCGTCCTTGGCAATGCGCACACCCTTGGCCCGCCGCCCGCCTTCTTCGAATACGCCTTCAAACCATGAGCCGTCGTTGAAGATGAATTTGCCTTCGCCCTTGAGTGCGCCGTTGACGAAATTGCCTTCCTGACGCAGTCCGTTGGCGAAGAAATACTTGCCGCGACCAGTGAGTGCGCCGTCGGTGAACTCACCTTCGTAAAGGTCACCGTTGGAGAAATGATACGAACCTTTGCCGCGCGGCACGCCATCCACCCAAGTTCCTTCGCGGCGCTCGCCGCCCTTGGTGATGTAGACGCCCTCTCCTGCCATTACGCCGTTTTTCATGGTGCCTTCGAAGCGGTCGCCGGACCCAAACTCGTAGACCACCTTGCCATTGGCACGCGCATCGACGAACGGCCCGGTGATCCTGTCACCCGATTTTGAAAAATACACGCCCTGGCCGACGATCTGGCCGTTCTTGACTTCGCCCTCATAGCGATCACCATTGGCG
>CAYSKY010000561.1:0-2835 GCA_964431425.1 uncultured Burkholderiales bacterium | reverse complement strand
ACCGAGCCACTTGAGGCCGACCCGCCACATCGGACCCGCAATCCATCGATGCCACCAAATGGCATGCATGCCCGGGTAACACGTCAGCACCTCCCACCAGTTGCGGGCGGCGGGATCGCGGGCGTAAACGCTTTGAATATCTTCGCGCAGTCGGGAAAACATGGATCAGGAAATTGTCATTAATTAATAAGTGGTGCACCTCAAGCCAGCCGGCGCATCAGGGAGTCGGGAGCGTAGCCCGATACGCAGAAGCGCGCAATCCGATCTGGCTGAAGATGGGATTGCCCTTCCCTTGTTTCAAGTTGCAATCACCACCGTGCATGGTTCGAACCGGCGCTATCGGGCGGAAGACTTCTTCATCAGCGCTGCGAGCACCCCGCGCAGGATGGCGACTTCCTCCGGCTCCATCCGCGCGCGCATGAACAGGCGCCGCATGCGGGTCATGAAGCGCTTGGGTTCCGCGGGGTCCAGGAAGTCAGCCGCGACCGCTGCGTCCTCCAGGTGCTGCAGGAATCCTTCGACTTCCCCGATCGCCGACGCAGGACGGGGTGGTGAGTTGGCGATGCCAAATGCGTTCGCCGCCAGCATCATTTCGTAGGCCGCCAACTGGATGGCCTGCGACACGTTCAATGATGAGTACGCCGGGTTGGCCGGGATCATGGCGATCATCTGGCAGCGATCCACCTCGTCATTCGACAGGCCGAATGTCTCGTTGCCGAACACAAGTGCAATCCGTTCGTCCGCCGCCGGGTTCGCGGCGAGTTCGGAGCGGGCGACCGCGACCGCCTCGCGCAGCGGCGCCATGCCGTGCGATAGTTCCCGCCGGCGCGCCGTGAATGCCAGGGCAAACCGCACATCAGCCAGCGCCTCCCCGAGAGATGCCACCACACGCGCTCGTTCCAGAACATCGGTGGCGCCTGAGGCAAGCGCGAGGGCCTGCAAATCCTCCGCAGGCTGCAGGCACCGTGGTGTCACCAACATCAGATCGTTCAGGCCCATGGTTTTCATGGCCCGGGCGGCGCTGCCGATATTGCCGGGGTGGGACGTCGAGACCATGATCACGCGTACGCGGCCGAGCAGGTCAGTGCCCGACAAAACAGGGGACGGGTCGGGGATGTTCATAGTAAAATGGCCGTCAACTTTCGCTCTTTACAGACAATCCAATGCATCCCATGCTGAACACGGCCATCAAGGCCGCGCGTCGCGCCGGTTCCTTCATCAACCGCGCCACCAACGATCTGGACAAACTCACCGTCGAGCAAAAAGCGCAGAACGACTTCGTGTCGGAAGTCGACCGGGCCGCCGAACAGGCAATCATCGAGGTGCTCAAGGATGCGTATCCCCAGCATAGCATTCTGGCCGAGGAGTCCGGACTCGCCGAGACCGATTCGGAGTACCAATGGATCATCGATCCGCTCGACGGCACCACCAATTTCCTGCACGGCTTCCCGCAGTATTGCGTTTCCATCGCCCTCAGCGTCAAGGGCGTGGTCAGCCATGGGGTGATTTTTGATCCCACCCGCAACGACCTCTTTACCGCCTCGAAGGGCGGAGGTGCTTTTCTCAATGAGCGCCGGATTCGGGTATCCAAGACCCTGCAGTTGAAGGATTCACTGGTGGGCACCGGATTTCCCTACAAGGAATTCGCAAATTTTGACCGCTATGCCGCCATGTTCAAAGAGGTGGCGACCAAATCTGCCGGCGTGCGCCGCCCTGGCGCTGCTGCGCTGGATCTGGCGTATCTGGCTTGCGGGCGCTATGACGGCTTTTGGGAGATGGGCCTGTCCCCCTGGGATATCGCGGCAGGTGGCCTCATGGTCAAGGAAGCAGGCGGTCTGATCACGGACTTCACGGGCGACGAAGGCTTCATGGCCTCCGGGAATGTGGTTGCAGCGACACCGAAGGTGTTTCCCGCCCTGCTCAAAATCATCCAGTCCCACCGTTAGGCGGGTCACCCATCCTGACGGGAGTCCGTGGGCCTTTCATCCGGACTGCGCCCTGCCTGAATCCGCTTCTCCCGCTGACGGTCAAAGTGACGACAAACCCGCTCGATAACCAGCCAGCCCGCGACAAATGCGAGCACAACGAAAAACTCCATGAATGCCAGCGGGTTCCAGTCCACGTCCGGAAATTTACAGCAGTCGCTGTGCATCGCGAAAAAACCGGCGTGCGGTTTGCCTTCTCCTGTCTGAGGGCGTGAAGGCAGGTCCCTGCTCGTGGCAAGATGGCGCCTTCGCCAGTGTCCCGGCACACCGCCAGCATGTCATGTATCCCGCCACATTCCTGAAAAGCAAGTTGCAGACCGTTCGTTGCAAATTTGACCCCGGACACCTACATTGACTAGCAAGAGCGCATCCGCTGCGCCCAGGCCGGGCACCGAGTCGCACACGCCGATGATGCAGCATCATTTGTTATTATTACTTAACTAATTGTTTTTACGTTACTTTAACTAACTTTATTTTTCTGAAAGCTACTGATAGGCTACTGTTTTTCTGTGTCAGCCTGCATCTCCGCCCCATTCAGCAGCCCCTCTGTGCCGGTCAGGAATCGGCTAGGGACGCTGATCACTAAGCGATACGAGGCCGCCTCGGCTTAAGTGTAGAACTTGCCTCCCCAGTGCTTTCGCGCTGCTTGGTGGGCGAAGACTGAATGACCAACTGCAGCGGCCCCAACGGCGGCGCAAGCGAAAGATCCGCAGCCAATTTGAGATCGGCCGGAGTTGGTTGATAGCCAGTAATCGAAGTTGCGAGAAAGCCTCCGCGCAGAGCTTCCAACCACACGGCGCGGCGATAAGTTTCGCTTCCCCTTACCTTTATCCGTTTCCAACCTTTGGCT